>NZ_JBNPLM010000002.1:0-151018 GCF_050313495.1 Collinsella sp. SGI.178
TAAAAAAGCCCCGTCCCAAATTAGCTGCCCCGTACTACCCTGACAATCTAAAGTAGCTAAAAAAGCCCCGTCCCAAATTAGCTACTTAGTGGGAGGAGAAGCGTGATTGGCGGCCGAAGGATAGGGCGGTGTCGCCGAACTTGTCTCGGACCGCGTCGATGGCGACGGAGAGGTCACGGCGGTCGCTGGATTGGGCTCCGCGGTCGTCGACTTCGCAAAACAGGTCGGTCTGTATGCCGCCTTGATGATTGAAGTCGCTCATGCCTATGCCGGCAAGGCGTACATGCATTCCTTCCTGCCAGATGTTGTCGAGCAACTCGATCGCTACCGCCACAAAGATGTTCTCGTCGTCGGTGGGATGGGGGAGTCGTCGCTGTGCCGAGCGACCGCTGCCGTACGAGTACTTAAGTTTGAGCGTCACCGTGGTGCCGGTAAGCCCCTGGCGGCGCAGACGACGTCCGACGGATTCGCCCAATAGTGCAATCGCCGCTTCGATGTCCCCGCGCTCGGTCAAATCTTTCGCAAAGGTGCGCTCATTGCTTACCGACTTGACCTCACGCTCTTCATCGAGGCTCGTGACTTCGGAAACCTCGAGCCCCAACGCACGCTGGCGCATCCGCTCGCCGTTAACGCCAAAAATCGAAGACAGTGTGGATTCCGGTGCGCGCGACAGCTCGCCCAGCGTGTAAATCCGCATGCGGCGCAGCCGCTCCTCGGCCGAGCGCCCGATACCGCTCATGGCAGAAACAGGTAACGGCGCCAGAAAACGCTGCTCAGTTCCCGGGCGTACGACCGTAAGCCCAAACGGCTTGTCTCGCTCGCTTGCAATCTTGGCCACCGTTTTGTTGCAACCGACGCCGATGGAGCAGGTCACCCCCAGTGCCGCCACGCGATCGCTGATGCGTCGTACGACGAGCAGTGGGTCCTCGGGCGCAAAGCGGCCCGGCGTGATGTCGATAAAGGCCTCGTCGATGGACACGCGCTCAACGCGTGGTGTCTCGTCGGCAAGAATATTCATGACCTGTGCGCTGACCTCGTGGTAGCGATCGAAATGCCCGTGTGTCCAAATGGCCTGCGGACAGAGGCGGCGCGCCTCGGCCGAGGGCATGGCGGAGTGCACGCCAAAGCGACGTGCCTCGTATGAGCAGGTGGAGACGACGCCGCGCGATTCGGCGTCTCCGCCCACGATAAGCGGCTTGCCGCGCCACTCGGGATGATCGAGCATCTCCACGCTCGCAAAAAACGCATCGAGATCCATCAGACCCACCGCCGGACCCGTCCAGGGCGGCGGCGTGACGCCCGCAGTATCCTCATAACCGTATGTATGTTCGCATCTTTTCATGGCATGAGTATACCGCGCAGCTCATGTGGGGTGCGTGGATGTGCTTGCAAATCGCGAATTCTTGTCTAAGATATGGATTTGCCTTCGACTACACCGAAGAAGTTGGTCTCACGGACTTCACCTGCCCGCGTCGATGGCGTATTATGTTCAACTGTTTGTTTGTAGTTGCAGCCTAAAGCTGCTTGGTTGGAGGAGTTTCCTTTGGCAGTCAAGATTCGCCTTGCTCGTCACGGCGCTAAGAAGCGTCCGTACTACCGTGTCGTCGTCGCCGATTCCCGCGCCCCGCGTGACGGTCGTATCATCGAGGAGGTTGGCCGCTACAACCCGATGACCACCCCCAAGACCATCAACCTCGATCTCGAGAAGATTGCTGACTGGCAGTCCAAGGGTGCTCAGCTCACCGACGCTGTCGCTGCCCTGGTCAAGGCCGCCAACGAGGGCGAGAAGACCGAGACCGTCGTCAAGAAGTCCAAGAAGCAGCTCGCCAAAGAGGCCGAGGCCGCTAAGGCTGCCGCTGAGGCCGCTGAGGCCGCTGAGGGCGCCGAGGAGTAAATCGTGCCTGAGGTTGACGCTGCACAGCTCGAGGGTGAGGCAATGCTCTCAGATCGCATCGCCGATCTCGTCGAATATCTCGTTGTTCAGATCGTCGACGACCCGGATTCCGTGAGCCTGGAAGTTATCGATGGCGACGATGCCTCAACTATTGAGGTTTCGGTTGCCGAGGATGACGTAGCTAAGGTCATTGGCCGTCGCGGCCGTACCATCAAGGCCATTCGCACGCTCGCCCGTGCACTGGCCGCTCGCCTCGACACTTCCGTCGAGGTAGAGGTTCTGGGCTAGGACCTTGAGGTCCCAGTACAAAAACATCGCCCGTGTGGTTAAGCCGCACGGAAGGAAGGGGGAGGTCCTCGCGCAGCCGCTGCGGGGGCTTCCTTCTGTATTGGAGCCGGGTATGCGCGTCGCCCTGACGCCACCGGCGCTCAAGCGTGACCGCTTTTGCACGGTTACATCCGTTACCGATACGGGCGATGGCGATCTGGTTTCGTTTGAGGGCATTGACGACTTGACGGCCGCCGAGGGCATCACGGGTTGTTTCGTTCTGGCGAACCGTGATGACTTTGAGCTCGATTCGCTTGATGCCGCCTATACCGACCTTATGGGTCGCGAGGTGGTTGATGAGCGCTTTGGGTCGCTCGGAACGATTGTTGAGATTATGTCGACGCCCGCCAACGACGTTTGGGTTGTCGAGGGTGATCGGTATGGCGAGGTGCTGATTCCCGTGATCGAGCAAGTTGTGCTCGATCTTCCCGATCGGGGAGCAATATCCGTCCACGTTATGGACGGCTTGATCGATATGGACAAGTAGGGAGGACAACATGCTGATCGAGACCCTTTCGGTCTTTCCCGAGATGTTTGAACCCGTCATGTCCACATCGATTTTGGGCCGTGCCCGCAAGGCCGGCCTTTTTGATTTTAAGGCGTATAACCTGCGCGACTGGACGCACGACCGCCATCGTACCGTCGATGACGAGCCGTACGGCGGCGGGCAGGGCATGCTCATGAAGGTCGAGCCCATCGCTGAGGCCATCGAGGCCATCAGCTCTGAGGGTCTCAAGCCCACCGTGGTGTTCTTTACGCCCTGCGGTGAGCCTTTTACGCAGCATGTAGCCGAGCGCCTGCTCCAAAGCGAGCGCCTACTGTTTGTGTGCAGCCGTTACGAGGGTGTCGACGAGCGCGCGTATGCGTATGCCGATGAGCGCCTGTCGATCGGCGACTATGTGCTCACGGGCGGCGAGCTGCCTGCTATGGTCGTTGCTGACGCCGTCGTGCGTCTGATTCCCGGCGCGCTTGGTGACGAGATGAGCAACGTTGACGAATCATTCTCGACCGCCGAGGACGGTGGGCTGCTCGAGTACGCGCAGTACACCCGTCCTGCCGAGTTTAACGGCGAGGGCGTGCCTCCCGTGCTTGTAAGTGGTGACCACGCCAAGGTTGACGCTTGGCGCCGCAAGAACGCCATCGAGCGCACCTGTCGCTGGCGTCCCGACTTAATTGAGACGGCGCGGCTTACGCCTAAGGAACGCGCGTATGCGCAAGAGATTTTGGACGCTTCGTATTCGCAGAGCGAGGAGTGAGAATGGTTCCGTCGCAGCATTCCATGCTAAAGGGTGCGTTTGAGTGGGTCGTGGTCATCGCAATCGCGCTCGTGGCCACCTTCTTGATTCGCACCTTTGTGGTCGAGCCCTTTGTGGTGCCCACCGGTTCCATGGAGTCCACGATTGAGATTGGCGACCAGATCCTGGCGCAAAAGGTGACGCTCGAGCTCGGCCAGCCTGTCAAACAGGGCGATATTGTGGTGTTCCACAACCCCGATGGCACCTCTGAGCACGATGTGCTCGTTAAGCGCGTTATCGCTACGGCCGGCCAGACGGTCGACCTGCAGGACGGCAAGGTGGTCGTTGACGGCCAAGCGCTCGACGAGGACTATACGACGGGCATGAGCTGGCCACTTTCGGTCCAGGCGCCTGGTGCTCAGGTGAGCTATCCCTACACCGTCCCTGACGGGTGCGTGTGGGTGATGGGCGACAACCGCGAGAACTCAGCCGACTCACGCTACTTTGGCCCGGTCGACCGTTCGGACCTGATCGCCGTGGCGCTCGTGCGTTACTGGCCGCTCAACCGTCTGGGCGCTATCGACTAAAAACCGCTATAGTACAGTACCTAACCGTGTAATCGTTTCGACGAGGGGATATTAGAGGCATGAACGCTTCATCGCTTTCCTTCCAAGACATCATCCTGCGCCTCCAGCAGTACTGGGGCGAGCAGGGCTGCGTCATTATGCAGCCCTATGACTCCGAGGTCGGTGCCGGCACCTTCCATACCGCGACCACGCTGCGCTCGCTCGGCCCTGCCGAGTGGCGCACCTGCTATGCGCAGCCCTGCCGCCGTCCCGCCGACGGCCGCTACGGCGAGAACCCCAACCGCATGCAGCACTACTATCAGTTCCAGGTGCTCATCAAGCCCTCGCCGGTCAACGCCCAGGAGCTTTACCTGGGGTCTCTTGCCGCCATTGGCCTGGACCCCAACGACCATGACGTCCGCTTTGTCGAGGACGACTGGGAGAGCCCGACGCTCGGTGCCTGGGGCCTTGGCTGGGAGGTCTGGCTCAACGGCATGGAGGTCACGCAGTTTACGTACTTCCAGCAGGTGGGCGGCATCGAGGTCGACCCCGTGCCCGTCGAGATCACCTACGGCCTGGAGCGCATCGCCATGTACGCCCAGGGCGTCAACTCCGTCTATGACCTGGTGTGGAGCTATTTGCCCGACGGCACGCCCATGACCTACGGTGACGTGTTCCTGGAGAACGAGCGCGAGTTTAGCGCCTACAATTTTGAGGTCGCTAACGTCGAGATGATGCGTCAGAAGTTTGACGACTACGAGGCCGAGTGCCACTCCTGTCTGGAGCGCAAGCTGCCGCTGCCCGCATACGACTGCGTCATGAAGTGCAGCCATGCCTTCAACCTGCTCGATGCCCGCGGCGCCCTGTCCGCAGTCGAGCGCGCCAACTACATCCTGCGCGTCCGCGCCGTCGCCAAGGCGTGCTGCGAGGCCTATATGGCCGAGGTCGCCGGAGTTAACGAGAATGCCGACCAGGAAGGCGAGGTGGCGTAAGCCATGGCAGACGCTAAGGATTTCCTGTTTGAGATCGGTACAGAGGAAATGCCCTCCGCACCGCTGAACAATGCCGTCAAGCAGCTTGGCGATATGATCGCCAAGGGCCTCGACGAGGCCGGCCTGGCCCATGGCGAGGTCCGTGTGATCTCGAGCCCGCGTCGTCTGGCTGCGCTCGTGACCAACGTCGCCACCGCGACCGATGAGGTCCACGAGGTCAAGCGCGGCCCTGCGGCAAACATTGCCTTCGATGCCGACGGCAACGCCACCAAGGCCGCCCAGGGCTTCGCCCGCAAGTGCGGTGTGGCTGCCGAGGACCTGATCCGTCGCGAGGACACCGACGGCCGCGAGTACGTATTCGCCGAGAAGAACATTCCCTCCGTGCCGGCTACCCCTATTCTGACGGCCCTGTGCGAGAAGACCATTGCCGGCCTGCAGTGGCCCAACTACCGCAGCCAGCGCTGGGGCCACGAGCACGCTACGTTTGTGCGTCCGGTCCGTTGGATCTGCTGCCTTTTGGGCGAGGACGTTGTGCCCGTGACGTTTGCCGATGTGACGAGCGGCAACACCACGCGCGGACATCGCGTGCTGGGCGCCGGTGACCATGTTGTCGCCAGCCCCGCCGTCTACGAGCAGGTGCTCGAGGACGCCGGCGTGCTCTCTGCCGAGCGTCGTCGTGAGGCCATCCTTGCCGGTATTGCCGAGGTCGAGGCCGCTCGCCCTGGCTGCCATGTCGACACGCCCAAGAAGGTTTTCGAGGAGGTCATTAACCTCTGCGAGTGGCCGACGGTGCTCGTCGGTACCTTCGACGAGGAGTTCCTCAAGGTCCCGCACGAGATCATCTGCGAGTCCATGCTCACCAACCAGCGCTACTTCCCGATCTATGACGGCGAGGGCAAGCTCACGCGTGAGTTCGTGGTCGTCTCCAACAGCAAGCCCGAGAATGCCGATCGTGTGATCGACGGCAACGAGCGCGTCGTGCGCGCCCGTCTGGACGATGCCAAGTTCTTCTACGAGGAGGACCTGAAGATCTCCCTCGACGAGTTCCGTGAGCGTCTGGCCAAGGTTGCCTTCCAGGAGAAGCTCGGCAGCGTGCTCGCCAAGTCCGAGCGCATTGAGCAGCTCGCGCTCGCTATTGCCCGCGAGGCCCATCTGGGCGCCCACCTCGCTGCCGATGCCGCTCGTGCCGCGCACCTGTGCAAGGCCGACCTGGTTTCCAACGCCGTCGTCGAGTTTACGAGCCAGCAGGGCGTGATGGGTGGCTATTACGCGACTGCGATGGGGGAGAACGACGAGGTCGCCCACGCCATTCGCGATCACTATCGTCCCCGCTTTGCCGGCGATGAGCTGCCCGAGGGCACCGCTGGCTGCATCGTGGCCTGTGCCGACAAGCTCGATACCATTGCCGGTATCTTTGCCATCGGTGAGCCCCCGACCGGCTCTTCCGACCCCTACGCGCTGCGTCGCGCCGCTATCGGCATTATCAACATCCTGCGCGATCGTCTGCCGATCGACCCCACGACGCTCATCGACTTTGCCCTTGAGCTCTATAGCGAGCAGGGCATCGAGTTCGACGCCGCCGAGGTCGCCCAGCAGGTCCGTGACTTCTTCCACGGCCGTCTGGTGAGCATGGCCCGCGACGAGAAGATTCCGGCGGATACCGTCGCCGCCGTCTCCGCGGTGCACATCATCGCTCCGTCCGTCTTCTTCGCCCGCTGCGCCGCGCTCGACGAGGCTCGTAAGAACGATGCCGAGACCTTCGACAACCTGGCTACTGCCTATGCCCGCGCCGCGCACATCTCCAAGCCCAAGCTGGGTATGGAGTACGATCGCAGCCTGATGGGTGAGGCCGAGCTCGCGCTTGCCGATGCCTCCGAGGCTGCTCAGACCGCTGTCGATGGCGCCCTTGCTGCCGAGGATTACCCGGCCGCATTTGCCGCCCTTGCCGCCCTGCGTGCCCCCATCGACCGCTTCTTCGACGAGGTTATGGTCATGGACAAGGACGAGCAGCTCCGCGATAATCGCCTTAAGCTGCTCAACCGCTTCGAGGCCGTTTTCTCTGGCATCGCCAACATCGGTGAGCTTGCCCGCAAAAAGTAAGCCAGCCTGCGCATAAGCGCAAAAGGAGCCCCGCATGGATTGCCCGGTCACCGCACGTCCCACCGTTATCGTTATCTCCGACTCGCTCGGTGATACCGCTTGTGAGGTGGTGCTTGCGGCGTCCGGGCAATTTGATGAAGGGGCTTTTCGTCTCTTGCGCTTGCCCAAAGTGAACTCGGTGGAGCAGGTCAAGTCGTTTGTGGGCCCGCGCGTCGATGCGGACCATCGTGATATCGCCGTGTTCCACACTATCGTCGATCCGGCGCTTCGCGCCCGCGTGCTCGATTACCTGGGTATGCTGCATATTCGCTCTGTCGACCTGATTGGTCCGACCCTTGCCGTGCTGTCGTCGCTCATCGGTGTTCCGCCCAAGGGCGTTGCGGGCGTTATTCACAAAACGGATGACCGCTATTTCCACCGCATTGAGGCTATGGAGTATTTTGTTGAGCACGATGACGGGCGCGGTTGCGACGACCTTTCGGGGGCCGATATCGTGCTGCTGGGCGTGTCGCGTACGTCCAAAACGCCGCTGTCGATGTATTTGGCCTATCAGGGTTACAAGGTCGCAAACGTTCCGCTGGCGCACGGCATGGAGCCGCCGAAGTCGATTTACGAGGTCGACCCGATGCGCCTGTTCGGCCTGATTTCGACCGTTGACGTAATTTCTGAGATTCGCGACAGCCGCTTGGGCGATGACTACGCTCGCGCCGTCGCCGGCTCCTATGCCGAGCCCGAGAGTGTGCGCAGCGAGCTTGAGGAAGCCCGTGCCCTCATGAAGCGCCTAGGCTGCTTTGTGGTGCGTACCGACGGTAAGGCGATTGAGGAGAGTGCATCCGAGATCATCGGTCATTTGGAGGAAATCCAAGAAGCTCGAGCCCGTCGTGCCGCTCGCCGAGCCCAACAAAAGTAGCTAATTTGGGACGGGGCTTTTTTAGCTACCCCGGCTGAGGCCGCGAGCTTTTTGGCCGATTGCCGACGGGGTAGCTAAAAAAGCCCCGTCCCAAATTAGCCACTTATGGTAAAGCGATTTAGCAAAGTTCTTTCAGTTGACCTGCAAGTCTCCTACACTGGTATCTTCATAAGGTAACCACCTTTATCTACCGTTTACCGTCAGTTTTACCACGTTTACCAAACCTCGCACCCTCTACGCAAGCACTTCCAATACCAGCCGTATAGTACCCTCACGGCTCGCATCCGGCGGGTCGATTCGTTACCACGGTCGTGCGCGACAGCGCATGGAAGGGGAGTATCGTGAGCGATTGCAAGAGGGTTTACCGTTTTGGAACCGACGCCCAGGGCACCTGTGTCACTGAGGGCGACAAGTCCATGAACTTCGTGCTTGGCGGCAAGGGTGCAAATCTTGCCGAGATGAGCCGCATCGGCCTGCCGGTTCCCGGTGGCTTTACCATTACCTGCCAAACCTGTGTCGAGTACTCTGGTGCCGGCAACGTGTGGCCCGAAGGCGCACTCGATGAGATTGTTGCCGCCGAGGCCGATCTCGAGGCCCGCTGCGGCAAGAAGCTTGGTGACGCATCCGACCCACTGCTCGTGTCGGTTCGCTCGGGTGCTCCGTTCTCCATGCCCGGCATGATGGACACGGTCCTCAACTTGGGCCTTAACGACGACTCCGTTCTGGGCCTCATTGCCCAGACGCAAAACCCGCGTTTTGCCTGGGATAGCTACCGCCGCTTTATCCAGATGTTCTCCAACGTCGTTATGGGTGTCGATGCCGACTTGTTTGAGAACGCCCTGACCCAGGCTCGCTTGGTCGCCGGCGTCCGCGTCGATTCCGAGCTTTCGGCCGAGGACCTGCAGGAGCTCGTCGAGACCTTCAAGGGTATCTTCTCCGAGAACGTCGAGGCTGCCCTGTATCCCGAGCTCGAGGTTGTCGACGGCAAGCCCGTCTTCCCGCACGATCCGGAGCTCCAGCTGCGCCTTGCCATCCAGGCCGTCTTTGGCAGCTGGATGAACGAGCGCGCCTGCATCTACCGCAAACAGCATGGCATTTCCGACGAGCTCGGTACTGCCGTCAACGTCCAGGCCATGGCTTTTGGCAACAAAGGCGAGACTTCTGCGACCGGCGTCGCCTTTACGCGCAATCCGGCCGATGGCACCAAAGAGTTCTACGGTGACTTTTTGGTTAACGCCCAGGGTGAGGACGTCGTCGCCGGCATCCGCAACACTGAGCCCATCGCCGACCTCAAGACCACCCCGGGCCTCGAGTCCGCTGGCGAGGAGCTCGAGCGCGTTTTCCTGACGCTCGAGGATCATTACCGCGATATGTGCGATATCGAATTCACCATCGAGCAGGGTAAACTGTGGATGCTTCAGACCCGCGTGGGCAAGCGTACCGCTACCGCCGCGCTGCGCATCGCCATCGAGATGGTCGAGGAGGGCCTCATCACCCGCGAGGAGGCCGTGAGTCGCATCGATCCGGCGCAGCTCGACCAGCTTCTGCATCCGCAGTTCGACTCCTCCAAGAAGTACGAGGCCCTGGCCTGCGGCCTTAACGCCAGCCCCGGCGCCGCCGTAGGCGAGGTCGTGTTCTCGAGCGACGATGCCGTCGCGCGCGCCAACGAGGGCCACAAGGTCATTCTGGTTCGCTGGGAGACCAACCCCGATGACTTGAAGGGCATGGTCGCTGCCGAGGGCATCCTTACCAGCCACGGCGGCAAGACGAGCCACGCCGCCGTTATTGCCCGTGGCATGGGTACCCCCTGCGTCTGCGGTGTCGAGCGCTTCCATATTGACGCCGCCGAGAAGGTCGTGCGCATCGAGGGCAGCGACCGCGTGCTTCACGAGGGCGACATCATCTCCATCGACGGCACTCAGGGTATCGTCGTCGATGGCGCCGTCGATCTGGTCTCCGCCGAGCTCACCGGCGATCTGGACACCATTCTGTCCTGGGCAGACGAGATTCGCCTGGACGAGACCGACGGTCACGCCAACCACGTGCGCGTCAATGCCGACAACCCCGAGGATGCCGCGCTCGCACTCGAGTTTGGCGCCGAGGCCATCGGCCTGTGCCGCACCGAGCACATGTTCCTGGGCGATCGCAAGAACATTATCCAGAGCTTTATCCTGTCCGACGACGAGGCCGTGAAGCAGCGGGCCCTGGCCGACCTGCTCAAGGTTCAGACCGAGGACTTTCTGGCGATGTTTAAGACCATGTCCGGTCGCGATGTGGTCGTTCGCCTGCTCGATCCGCCGCTGCATGAGTTCCTGGATAATCCTCGCGAGCTCGAGGTCGCCATCACCAAGAAGGAAGCCGCCGGCGCCAGCGAGGAAGAGCTTGCCACCCTGCGTGCCCGCCTGCGTCGAATCGACGGCATGGTTGAGTCCAACCCGATGCTCGGCTTGCGCGGTGTGCGCCTGTCCGTTGTCTTTGGCGATTTGCCGCTCATGCAGGTTCGCGCCGTCGCCACGGCTGCTGCCCGCCTTATCAAGGAGGGCGTTGACCCGCGCCCCGAGATCATGGTCCCGCTCGTTTCCATCACAGCCGAGCACGTCCAGACCCGCGAGGTCATCGAGCGCGTGATCGCCGAGGTATCCGCCGAGGAGGGCGTCGAGCTCAATATTCCCGTGGGCACGATGCTCGAGCTGCCGCGCGCCTGCATGGTCGCCGACGAGATCGCCCACCATGCCGACTTCTTCTGCTTTGGCACCAACGACCTCACCCAGACAACCTTCGGCTTCTCGCGCGACGACGCCGAGGCCAAGTTCATCCCGCTGTACATGCACAAGAAGATCCTGAAGGATAATCCCTTCGAGACCATCGACGCGGCGGTGCTCGAGCTGGTGCGTATGGCAGTCGAGAAGGGTCGCGCCGCCAACCCCGACATGCACTTTGGCGTGTGCGGCGAGCACGGCGGCGACCCCAAGTCCATCAAGGGCCTGTTCAACGTGGCCGATGTGGACTACGTGTCCTGCTCGCCCTATCGCGTGCCCCTCGCACGACTGGCTGCCGCCCAGGCCAAGCTCGATGCCAAGCGTTCCGCCTAGCGTTTAGTGTATAGACCCCTAGCGTAGCCCCCTTCATGCCGCCCGTCTCATTTGTGAGGCGGGCGGTTATCATGTGCGGGTTTTGTCTTTTTGTCTGCGAAAAAAATTGTTCTTGCAGCAGAAACCCGCGCGTGTATACTCGAATACGTTTGTTCAACTACGTGCCGGCCAAGGTGGTACGGCACCTCTAGAAGAGTAAGGAATTGCACATGGATTACATCCGCGCAATCGAGCGTCAGCAGATCCGCGAGGACATCCCGCAGGTCCGCGTTGCCGACAACGTCAAGGTTCACTACCGCATTAAGGAAGGCGACCGCGAGCGCATCCAGGTTTTCCAGGGTGACGTCATCCGCATGGCCGGCGCCGGTGCCCGTGAGACCTTCACCGTCCGCAAGATTTCCTTCGGTGTCGGTGTTGAGCGTACCTTCCCGCTTCACAGCCCCAAGATCGCCAAGCTCGAGGTCGTCCGTCATGGTCGCGTCCGTCGCGCCAAGCTGTACTACCTCCGCGACAAGGTGGGCAAGGCTGCTCGCATCCCCGAGAAGCGCTAAGAAGATCGCAGCGTCTGTCCACTCGTTTGGACACAAGGGTCACCTTCGGGTGGCCCTTCTTTTTATCTGATTTCCATGCAAGGAGGGCCTGGTATGGCCAATATGACGAGCTCGATTTCGGCATCGCAGGTTGCCGGCGAGCTGGCGAGTGCCACGTTCGAGGAGATTCCCGCCCTCGTGGAGCACTATCGCGAGGATCCGCGCCAGCAGGTGATCAAGGCTTGCGAACGCGCACTTAAGCGCCATGCCAAGGAACTTTCCGAGCGCGAGCGCGTCAACGGCATGTACGAGCTTATGCATGAGCTCGGCGGCGATGGCGTGGTCGTTGGTGTTGACGAGGTGGGGCGCGGCTCTGTCGCCGGCCCGCTGACGGTCTGCGCTGTCTGCCTTCCCATGGAGCCGCGCGTTTGGGGCATTAACGATTCCAAAAAGCTCACGCCTGCCCGTCGTGAGCTGCTCTCGGTGCAGATTGCCGAGGTGGCTACGGCCATTGGTTTTTGCCATATCGCTCCTGCGGATATCGATGAGATGGGCATGGCCCGCGCCATCCGCGCTGCCGTCGCGGGCGCGGTGGCCGATACGGGGCTCGAGCCCGATTGCGTGCTTATGGACGGCAACCCTTTGGGCGCCGTCCCTAACGAGCGCGATGTGGTGAAGGGAGATGCCAAAATCGCCTGCATCGCCGCTGCTTCCATTATGGCCAAGGTCACGCGTGACGAGATGATGGTCGAGTACGACGCCGAGTATCCCGAATATCATCTTGCTGAGTCAAAGGGCTATGCGAGCCCCGAGCACATTGAGGCTATTCGTAAACATGGCCTTTCTCCGTTGCATCGTGTGAGCTTCTGCGGAAATTTTTTGCAGACGGAGCGTCTTTTTTAAGGCAAATATGGAGACAGGGACTTCTGGGATTTTATAAACCAGCTGGTGGGGACCGCATGCAACGCAATTGTTGCATGCGGTCCCTTTTTTGTTTGTTTTTGGTTGGTCTTTGGTTTTCTTTTGGTACCTACCCGCAAGAAAGGCGGCCCCATGATCGGGTCAATATCGTGCGCGGGAAAGGAGACCCCATGTGCGCCGCAAGTGCAAAGAGCAAGACGCAACAGCTCAAAGAGCTTTGGGAGAGCGGGGAGATTGATTGCGCGTCGATTACGCCTGGGTTCATTAAGGGCCTCAGTCCTCGAGAACTGGGCATGCTGGGCGAGCTTATTGCAATCGATTACTTTCGCGAGCGCGGTTATGCCCTCTTGGAACAGGGCTACCGGTGTCCCGAGGGCGAGGCCGATCTGGTACTGCTTGATGAACTTGATGATGTCGTGGTGATGGCTGAGATCAAGACAAGGCGCGTCGCCCTAGATTGCAACACGCGGGTCTTTCCCGAGGAGGCGGTGGACGCCCAGAAGCAGCGTCGCTACCGCCGTATCGCGAGTTGTTACCTTATGGATCACTATCCCCTTAAGGCGATTCGCTTCGACGCGGTGGGCGTTACTATCCGCGGCGGTCATATTGCGGAGATTGAGCATCAATACAACGCATTCGATTGGCAGGTATCGTGATGGCGTTTGACACCTTTGCCGTCCACGCTGCATGTATTCGTGGCGTCGAGGCGATTCCCGTCACGGTCGAGGTCTCGCTTGCCGGCGGTATTCCGGGTATCCAAATGCTTGGCATTCCAAGTATGGAGGTGATGGAGTCGCGTGGCCGCATACGCTGCGCAATGCGCTCGGCGGGATTTGAGATTCCACGGGCGGGCATTACCGTCAACTTGGCTCCGGGCGACATCCGTAAAACGGGCAGTGGTTTTGACCTGCCGATTGCCGTCGCGGTACTGGCGGCCGATGGGCAGATTCCCCGCGACCATCTAGACCATTGCCTTATTGCCGGTGAGCTCGGGCTGGATGGTAGCGTGCTGCCCGTAAAAGGCGAGGTTGCGTTTCAGTTGTTGGCGCGTGATATGGGCCTGTCCTTTATTGCAGGAAGATCGGATCAACATGTACCGCTTGCCGGTGTGGACTGTGGCTTTATCGACCATCTGTCTCAGCTCGCCCGCGGTATGGGCGAGGCGGCTCGGCATTATCTGGATTCCGAGGGTGTCGAGGCGTCGTTTGAGCCAGAACTTGATTATGCCGATGTGCTGGGGCAGGAGGTTGCCAAGCGCGGCATTGCGCTCGCGGCGGCGGGGGAGCTCGGCCTGCTTATGATTGGCTCGCCGGGTTCGGGCAAGACCATGCTCGCACGCCGCATGACGGGTATCTTGCCCGAGCTTTCTCTCGAGGATCAGCAAGAGGCGCTGTGCATCCATTCGGTCTTGGGCGAGAACATCGATGGTTTGCTGGCGGGACACCGGCCGTTCCGTAGCCCCCACCACAGCATTTCGACTGCGGGCCTTATTGGCGGCGGACGGCCGGTGCACCCGGGCGAGATTAGCCTAGCGCACGGCGGCGTGCTCTTTTTAGACGAGCTTGCCGAGTTTCCCAACAGCGTGCTGCAGACACTCCGCCAGCCCATAGAGCGCGGCTACGTCAAGATCGTACGCGTCGATGGGGCTTTCACGTTTCCCTCGAGGTTCCAGCTGCTTGCCGCGAGCAATCCCTGTCCCTGCGGCTTTTTGGGCGATCGCGAGGTACCGTGCCGCTGCTCGGCTTCGATGGTTGAGCGCTATCGGTCTAAGCTACGTGGTCCCTTGGCCGATCGTATTGACCTTATGATTGACGTGACCCGACCTGACCCGCAGGTAATTATCGAGGGCGCCGAGGGTATGTCGTCAGCTGAACTACGTGACTATGTTGTGCGGGGTCGGGCATTTCGCGCCTGGCGCGAGTCCCGTATGGACGATGCAGATGCCGAGGCCGAGGACGATGAGTCACGTTCCATCGACGGCGTCGTTTCGACCTTTGCACTCGATGGGGCAGCGGAAAAGTGCGTGCTCGGCCTGTCGAGGCGCACACATCTCACAGGGCGCGGCATCGTGCGCTTGGTGCGTATCGCGCGCACGATTGCCGATGTTGCCGAAAGTGAGCGGGTAACCCAAGACCACGTGCTCGAGGCGGCGATGTACCAGGGGAGGAGGGACCAGTAATGCCCGAGGAGACTTTTGAGCTGCATCCCGGTGATGCGTTGTATCCAGATACCGTTTTGGAGCTCTCTGATGTCCCCCAGACGCTTTATGTGCGTGGCGACCCCGCCGCACTGTCGACGCCCTCGCTCTCCATCATCGGCGCTCGCAAGGCCTCGCCGTACGGCCTTGCCGTGGCAGAGCTGGCCGCGAAAGTTGCGGTCGAGGCGGGGGTGACGGTGGTCTCGGGCGGTGCGGTCGGCTGCGACCAGGCCTCGGGTTGGGCCGCGGTCAACGCTGGTGGCAGGCACGTCGTGGTGTTGGGTACGGGCGCCGACGTGGTTTACCCGCGTTCGAGTGCAGGGCTCATCGCGCGCACGATCGATACGGGCGGCGCGGTGGTGTCCATCTCGCCTTGGGGTATGGGACCACGCAAGTTTGCCTTTCCGCGGCGTAACCGGGTGATTGCCGCGCTTTCGCAGGCGCTGTTCGTGTCGGAGGCCGGCATGCCCTCGGGCACGTTCTCGACAGCGGAGGCCGCCATGGACCTGGGGCGCGAACTGCTCGCGGTACCGGGCTCCATTTTGTCACCAGAGTCGCGTGGGACCAACTACCTCATCGCCAACGGGGCCTGCTGCATTGTTGACGAGGAGTCTATTGAGATGGCCATCTCGCGAATTTACGGCACCCTGCGCTATTCGCGTCCCGATGCGCCCGGTATCGCCGATCTGGACCCCACGCAGCAAGCCGTGATGCACGCGCTCATTGCCTCGCCGCTCAAGGTCGATGACATTGCCGCGCTCGTCTCCCTCGATGCCGTCGGCGTGCTCAAACTCCTGGGCTCACTCGAGCTCGAGGGACTCATCGAGCGCATGATGGATGGAAGGTATGCGCCCTCAAAGTTTGCGCTTCACGCTCAGACGCCCTTCGGTCACAATGGAAAGCGTGTCAATTAGAAAGGTGTTTGCAGATGCTGTTTGATCAAGTGACGGTTATCGGTGGCGGTCTGGCGGGATCGGAATGCGCGATGCAGCTGGCAGATCGCGGGTTTGCCGTAAAGCTGTGCGAGATGCGGCCGCTGGTGACCTCTCCTGCCCACCATACCGATCACTTGGCGGAGCTCGTCTGCTCCAATTCGTTTAAGTCGACCCGACCCGATTCCGCCGCCGGCCTGTTGAAGGCCGAGCTCGAGCGTATGGGTTCGGTGCTGCTCGACTGCGCTCATCGCGCTGCCGTTCCCGCTGGTGGCGCCTTGGCGGTCGACCGTGTTAAATTCTCCGAGCTCGTTGAGGCCGAGGTTGCCGCCCGTCCCAATATCGAGGTCGTTCACGGCGAGGTCACCCAGATTCCCGAGGGCCATGTGGTTATCGCCGCGGGTCCCTTGTGCTCGCCGGCGTTGAGCGGGGAGGTCATGAAGCTCGTCGGTGGTGATTCCCTGGCGTTCTTTGACGCCGCGGCCCCGATTGTCGATGCCTCGACGCTCGATATGGATGTGCTGTTCTCGCAGTCGCGCTACGAGGAGCAGGGGAGTGGCGACTATCTCAATGCCCCGCTCAACAAGGAGGAGTACGAGGCCTTTATCGAGGCGCTTACCACGGCCGATCGCGTGGTGCTCAAGGACTTTGAGGGCGGGGACCTCTTCCAGGCCTGTCAGCCAGCCGAGGAGGTTGCGCGCACGGGCAAGGATGCCATCCGCTTTGGCGCTATGAAGCCCGTCGGGCTCACCGACCCGCGCACCGGTCGCCGTCCCTGGGCGGCGATTCAGCTGCGCGCCGAGAACAAGGAGAAGACCGCCTATAACCTGGTTGGTTTTCAGACCAACCTGACCTTCGGCGAGCAGAAGCGCGTTTTTCATATGGTTCCCGGTCTGGAGAATGCCGAGTTCTTCCGCTATGGCGTCATGCATCGCAATACCTTTGTCGATGCTCCCCATGTGCTCGATGGGACCTTCGCCGTGCCCGGCACGGGCGTGCGCCTTGCCGGACAGATTACCGGTACGGAGGGTTACATGGAAGCGGTCGCGACGGGTCTCCTCGCTGCGCTCAATACCTATGCCGAGGCTATCGAGGTTGCTCCTGTCGAGCTGCCGCGCGTGGGCGCTCTCGGCGCGCTCGTGGGCTATGCGACCGATCCTGCTACGGTCGGATATCAGCCCATGCATGTTAATTTTGGCCTGGTGCCTCCCCTCGAGGACGGTAAACGCCGCAGCAAACGTGATCGCTATCAGGCCTATGCGGATCGCGCCCTTAAGGCCTTGGATTCCTATCTGGAATCGCGCTCCGACCTGTTTGGGGGCGATCGGTCATAGTCTTTGACCTGTACGATACCGTCGACTCGTTCATAGCCTATATTGCACGCGTCGAGGGGCTTTCTTCTAACACTGTTATCGCTTACGGCTCTCGTCTGGAGCGTTTTGCCGCTTGGTGCGAGCGTGGGGATATCGATGCGCGCACGGCGGACGTACGTACCGTTCGCATGTATCTGGCGGAGCTGTCGCGCGAGCAGGTGGCGCCCAGGACGATTGCGGCGCACCTGTCTGCCATTCGTTCGTTCTATCGATGGATGGCTGCCGAGGGTCTTATCGATGGAGACGCTGTCTCTGCGATTGCCTCGCCCAAGCTTCCACGCGATTTGCCAGGGGTGCTGACCACCCAGCAGGTTAAGGCACTGCTTGAGGCGCCAGACGTTTCAACGCCTGCGGGACTGCGCGATGCGGCGATGCTCGAATTGCTCTATGCATCTGGGGCTCGCATCTCCGAGCTTGCGGCACTCAATGTTGAGTCCATTGCTTGGTCCGAGCGAACGCTGCGGCTTTGGGGTAAGGGGAGCAAGGAGCGTATCGTGCCCCTGTATCGGCGTGCTCTCGATGCGACCCGCCGCTATATTGAGGAAGGAAGACCGGAGCTTCTTGCTCACGCAAAGCGTGGCGACGGTACGAACGGTGTGCATCCGCTGTTTATCTCGGCACGCGGCAACCGTATGAGCGCCGCCATGCTTAGGCGACGGTTTCATATGTTGGCGACGCTTGCGGGTATCCCTTCCGATATCGCCCCGCATGCGATGCGCCATACTTTTGCGACCGATTTGCTCGAGGGCGGAGCGGACTTGCGCTCTGTCCAGGAGTTGCTGGGGCATGCAAGCTTGTCCACCACGCAGATTTATACGCATCTCACGCCCGATCGGCTCAAACGCGCCGTTACCCAAGCTCTTCCGCGCGGCGAATAAGGCAGGAGATGGGTTCTATCCAATCGATCGCGCGTCCGTGTGTGTGGTTTTGATTTCGGGTTGGCAGAAAGATGTAATCCTGCTATCATTCATCGGGTTGCTTCACGGCAACAGGTTTTTATCACGCACGCGCGGCTACTTCATACCGTGGTGCCCGGGCTTTGGTAGCACATGTCCGGGTTGGTTTTGGAGGATGACCCCGCGCGGAGGCAAACCACAGGAGGTTTAACATGGCTACCAAGATTAATATCCGCACCCTGCTCGAGGCCGGCTGCCACTTCGGTCACCAGACCCGTCGCTGGAACCCCAAGATGAAGCCGTTCATCTTCGGTGAGCGCAACGGCATCTACATCCTCGACCTCAAGCAGACCATTCTTGACGCCGACCAGGCTTACACCTTCGTCAAGAACGTTGCCAAGGGTGGCAACGTGCTGTTCGTCGGCACCAAGAAGCAGGCTCAGGAGGCCGTCAAGAACGCCGCTGAGCGCGCCAACATGCCTTACATCAACCAGCGTTGGCTCGGCGGCATGCTGACCAACTTCGTCACCATCCGCTCCCGCATCAACCGTATGGAGGAGCTCGAGGCCATGGTCGAGGACGGCCGCATGGCTGTTCTTCCCAAGAAGGAGCAGGCTGTTCTGGGTAAGGAGCTCGCTAAGCTCCAGACCAACCTCGGTGGCGCCCGCGACATGAAGGGTCTGCCCCAGGCTCTCTTCGTCATCGACACTAAGCGCGAGGAGAACGCCATCAAGGAGGCCCAGCGCCTGAACATCCCCGTCGTCGCTCTGATCGATACCAACTCCGATCCCGACGAGGTCGAGTACGGCATCCCCTGCAACGATGACGCCATCTCCGCTGTCACCCTTATGTGCGAGCTCATGGCCGACGCTTGCCTCGCTGGCTCCGGCAAGGAGCAGGTCTCCGAGGCCGAGATGGCCGCTGAGCCCAAGGCCGAGTAAATCAGTCCTAATTAAGTCTTTTTCATCTCTTTGAAAGGAACCACAATGGCCCAGATTACCGCCGCTATGGTCAAGCAGCTCCGCGAGATGACCGACTCCCCGATGATGGAGTGCAAGAAGGCTCTCGTCGAGGCTGACGGTGACATGGACGCCGCTGTTGACGTTCTGCGTAAGAACGGCCTCGCTAAGGCTGCCAAGAAGGCTGGCCGCGAGACCAACGAGGGCGCTGTCGCCGCGTTCGTCTCCGAGGATGGCAAGACCGGCGCTCTGCTCGAGCTCTCCTGCGAGACCGACTTCGTCGGCTCCAACGCCAAGTTCACCGGCTTTGCTTCCAAGGTCGCCGAGGTTGTCGCCACCACCGAGCCGGCCGATGTCGACGCTCTGCTCGAGAAGCCGATGGGCGAGGAGACCGTTTCCTCCGAGCTCACCGAGATGATTCACATCATGGGCGAGAACATGAAGATCTCTCGCTTCGCCGCCCGCAAGGCCGAGAACGGCGCTCTCGCTTCTTACATCCACATGGGTGGTAAGATCGGCGTCCTCGTCGAGTTTGCTTTCGAGAAGGCTGAGACCGCTCAGGCTGAGTCCTTCAAGACCTTTGCCCACGACGTTGCCCTTCAGGTTGCCGCTGTCGCTCCGATCTGCGCTACCCGCGATCAGGTTCCGGCCGAGACCGTCGAGCATGAGAAGCAGATTTACATGGCTCAGGCTGCCGAGTCCGGCAAGCCCGAGGCCATCCAGGAGAAGATGGCTGTTGGCCGCCTGGAGAAGTTCTACAAGCAGTCCGTGCTCACCGAGCAGGAGTTCATCAAGGACAGCTCCCTCACCATCAAGAAGTACGCTGAGCAGGTCTCCAAGGAGCTCGGCGATACCATTACCGTCGTTGCCTTCGACCGTCTGGTCCGTGGCGAGTAAATAAGCTCTTGTAGCTGGTGATGAGCAGGCTGTGGGTTTTACTCACAGCCTGCTTTTTCATGGCTCTAAGCAGAGCCTTTGATATCATATTGAGAGTCTAATTAAAGGAGGATCGCTTTGTCCGACATCCGATATAAACGCGTGCTTCTGAAGCTTTCCGGCGAAGCACTGATGGGCGATGGCCACTATGGCATCGACCCCAAGATTACCGACCATCTTGCCAAGCAGGTCAAGGAGCTGCTCGCCGTTGGCCATGAGGTCGGCATCGTTGTCGGCGGCGGCAATATTTTCCGCGGCATGGCTGGAGCTGCCGGCGGTATGGAGCGTGCTCAGGCCGATTACATGGGCATGCTTGCAACCGTTATGAACGCGCTCGCCCTGCAGGATGCCTTCGAGCATAACGATGTTCCCTGCCGCGTTATGAGTGCCATCCAGATGAACGAGATTTGCGAGCCCTATATTCGTCGTCGCGCCATCAATCACCTGTCCAAGGGCAATGTCGTTATCTTCGCGGCCGGCTCGGGCAATCCGTACTTTACGACTGACACCGCCGCGGCCCTTCGCGCCCGCGAGATCGGTGCGGAGATTCTGATTAAGGCCACCAAGGTCGACGGTATCTACGACAAGGATCCCGTCAAGTGCGCCGATGCCGTCCGCTTTGACAAGATCACCTATCACGAGGTGCTCGTCCGCGGCCTGCAGGTTATGGATTCCACGGCTACGGCCCTGTGCCAGGATAACCGTATGCCCATTTTGGTCCTCAACATCGATGGCGAGGACAACGTCAAGCGCGCGCTTTCGGGTGAGCCCGTCGGCACGCTCGTCTATCAGGAGGATTAAGCATGGCAGAGAACATCACCGCCCACATGGACAAGTCGCTCGAGTCCCTCAAGCATAACTTCTCCAAGGTCCGTACCGGCCGAGCCAACGCTAACATTCTGTCCGACATCACCGTCGATTATTACGGTGTTCCCACGCCGGTCACGCAGGTTGCCGCCGTAAAGACCCCCGAAGCCCACATGCTGCTCATCGAGCCGTGGGATAAGGCGCTTATCAACGCCATCGTCAAGGCCATCGGCGCTTCCGATCTGGGTATTACCCCCAACTCCGATGGCACCGTTGTTCGTCTTCCGTTCCCGGCTCCCACCGAGGAGCGCCGTCGCGAGCTCGTCAAGGAGTGCCGCGAGTACGCCGAACAGGCCAAGGTGTCTATCCGTAACATCCGTCGCGACTTTAACAACAAGCTCGAGCGCGATGAGGAGCTCACCGAGGACGATGTCCGTCGCGAACAGGCCAAGGTGCAGAAGCATACCGACGAGTATGTCGCCAAGGTCGAGGAGCTTCTGAAGGAAAAAGAAGCCGAGGTCATGGAGATCTAAGGTGCAATACGACGAGAACAAACTGGTCGAGTACTTTGCCGACGCCCCTGCGGGCGTCGGTTTTTCCGACCTTGACCTCAATAACATTCCGCGCCATATCTCGTGCATCATGGACGGTAACGGTCGCTGGGCTACGGCGCGAGGTCTTGCCCGTACCGAGGGTCACAAGGCGGGTATCGTCTCCCTTCGTGAGATCATTACTGCCTGCGTGCGTCTGGGTGTCGACGTGCTTTCCGCCTATGCGTTTTCAACCGAAAACTGGAACCGCCCGCAGCATGAGGTTAACGTCTTGATGCATCTGTTTGCCAAGACGTTTATCGATGAGCTGCCGCTTCTGAAGCGCGAAAACGTGCGTGTTGTCTTTTTGGGTGATATTTCCGCGCTGCCCAAGAAGACCCGCGACGTTTTTGAATTCGGTCTTGCCGAGTGCGCCGATCACACCGGTATGACGCTGGCGCTTGCCGTCAACTACGGCGCTCGTGCCGAGATTACCCGTGCCGCCCGTCAGCTTGCGCTCGATGCCGCCGCCGGCAAGATCGACCCTGCTGCTATCGACGATGATATGGTTGCTTCACACCTGTACACCGCCGGTCTTCCCGATCCCGAGCTGGTCATTCGCACCTCCGGCGAGCTTCGCCTTTCGAACTATCTGCTGTGGCAGGTGGCTTATTCCGAGTTCTATGTCACCGATACCTATTGGCCTGACTTTAATCGTTGGGGCCTTGTTGACGCCATTTTGGCCTATCAGGGCCGTGACCGTAGGTTTGGTGGACTGAGCAAGACCGAGGAGGCTTAATCGTGTCCGATCGTTCCAAGGCATCTGCTCCCAAGACGCCTGCGCGCAAAGCTGCCACTGCGGGAGCGCCTGCAGCGAAGAGCGGCACCGGTTCGTGGCTTGCGGGCTTTATTACCCGTGCCGCCGCCGGTATCGTCTACGCCGTCGTCTTTATCCTCTGCCTGGTTTTGGGTATCGTGCCCACCGCCATTTTTGTCTCTGTCATGAGCGGGCTTTGCTGCTTTGAGTTTTTCCGTATGACGAGGCTCGACGGCAAGGTCGCCAACGAGCACTTGGGCATTATTGCCGCCGTGCTCTTTCCGTTATCGGCGCTTGGCGATTCGCTTTTGCTGAACGCCCTGCTTTTTGCACTGATGCTCGCGGTGGGCATTTGGTATGTTTGGTCGCCGCGTACCCGCATCTCTGATGTGGCCGTGACGCTCATGGGTCCCATCTACACAGGCTTTATGCTGTCGGCTATTGTGCTGCTGCGCGATGCCGTGCCCGGTTTTGCCGGAGCCCTGCTTTCAGTGGGTGTTTGCGCGTCCCTTTGGGTCTCCGATTCGTTTGCCTACATCGTGGGCAGCCGTATCGGCAAACACAAGATGGTCCCCAAGATCTCTCCCAAAAAGAGCTGGGAGGGGTTTGTCGGCGGCATTCTGGGCTCGGTTCTCATCTGGCTCATTTTGTGGGTGACGCATCTCTATAAGCTGAGCTTGCCCTATGCGCTGCTTTGTGGCGTGGTTGTGTCCATCCTGGGCGTTATCGGCGACCTTATCGAGTCGCGCATCAAGCGCGGTGTGGGCGTCAAGGATTCCGGTAACCTTATCCCGGGCCACGGCGGCATGCTCGATCGTAGCGACTCGCTTATCTTCGGCTGCATCACCGCGCAGCTGATGCTGATGATCGGAGGCGTGCTGTAATGTCCTTCCAGACGACGTATGGCTCCGATGGACGCCTTCGTGTTGCCATCCTGGGCTGTACGGGCTCTATCGGCACTCAGGCGCTCGATGTTTGCCGTCAGCATGCCGATCGTCTGCAGGTGACGGCGCTTTCCGTTAATTCCAGCACCTCCGAGCTCGTTGCAGCTGCCCGCGAGTTCTCGGTTCCGGCGGTTGCCGTGGCCGATGTCGCTCATGGCGATGACGCCGTGCTGCAGGAGTTGCCCGAGGGAACGGAGCTCGGCGTAGGTGCGCAAGCGGTTTGCGAGCTCGCGCGTCGCGACGATGTTGACTGCGTGCTTGTCGCTATTGTGGGCGCCGCCGGTCTCGAGGCGAGCCATGCGGCCTTGACCTCGAATAAGCGCCTTGCCCTTGCCAATAAGGAGTCGCTCGTTGTTGGCGGTGACCTGCTGATGCCGTTGGCTCAGCCCGGTCAGCTTATCCCGGTCGATTCCGAGCACTCTGCAATTTACCAATGCTATCTGGGTGAGAATCCGCGCGAGGCCCATTGTATTTGGCTTACCTGCTCGGGCGGTCCGTTCTTTGGCCGTTCGCGCGAGGAACTCGACCGTGTGACGCGCGCCGATGCCCTGGCGCACCCTACGTGGGCTATGGGTGCCAAGATCACGATTGACTCCGCTACCCTCATGAACAAGGGCCTGGAGCGTATCGAGGCGATGCACCTGTTCGGTTGCGACCTCGACTTTATCAACGTGGTCGTTCAGCGCCAGTCAAAGATTCATTCGATGGTCGAGTTTGCCGACGGCTCCGTGATGGCGCATCTCGGGGCATCTGACATGCGCATTCCCATCCAGTTTGCCTTCTCGTATCCCGAGCGCTGGGATACTCCGGCTCCGCGCATCAATTTCCGCGAGTTGGGTCAGCTTACCTTTGATGCGGCCGACATGGATACGTTCCGCTGCCTGGCGCTGGCCGAGCGTGCGGGCAAGACGGGCGGCACCATGCCGTGCGTGCTCAATGCCGCCAACGAGGTCGCCGTCGATGCCTTCCTGCATGATGGCTGCAGTTTTACCGATATCGATCGCATTGTGGAATCCTGTATGGATGCGCATGATGCGCAGACGGTCGATTCGTTTGAACAGCTTCGCGGTATCGATGCGTGGGCGCGTGAAAAGGCCGCGCAAGTGCTCGTCGCAACCCGTTCTTAACCCATAAGGATTGCTTTTTCGTTTTATGGAAACTGTTCTGAGCGTTCTCTCATCGGTCTTTTGGGGCCTGCTGATGCTTTCCGTCCTCGTGTTTTTGCACGAGGGCGGCCACTTTTTGGCGGCGCGTGCCTGCGGCGTCCGGGTGACTGAGTTCTTTTTGGGCCTGCCGTGTCGCTTTGATATTCACCATACGTCTCGTCGGATCGGCACCAAGTTTGGCGTGACCCCGCTGTTGCTGGGTGGGTATGCTGCCATCTGTGGCATGGATCCGACCGATGTCTTGTGTGCCGATCGCGTGCTTGCCGCCATCTATCGCCACGGCCGTGTGACGGTGGCCGATCTTGCCGTCGAGCTTGAGCTGTCCGAGGAGGATGTGCTCGAGGCCTGTGCTTTGCTGCTGGGTTGGGGCTCCATAGCTCCTTGGTATGAAGAAGGGGAAAAGCCTTCGCCTGGTTACTATCCCACCAAGTACCAGACCCTGCCGCGTGACGCGGCGGGTTATACCACCTTTGACGGCCGTCGGTTCGATCGCGAGCACGCGACTGCCGAGGGCGATGTATGGGAACTGCCGTGCGGCGAGGCCGAATTCCTTGCACGCGAGCGCTCGCACACCTATTTGGGTCAGGGCTTTGTCAAGCGTGCCTTTATGCTGCTTGCGGGCATTATCGTCAATATCCTGACGGGCTTTTTGCTCCTTATGAGCATCTATTCCATCGCGGGTGTCACGGTGCCGGTGGACACCAATGTGATCGGCCAGGTTGACGAAGGCTCGATTGCCTCCGCGGCGGGAATCGAGGATGGCGACGCGATTCTTTCGGTCGACGGAATATCGTGCTCTACCTGGATGGACGTTTACGATGCCATTGGCAAGGCTGCCGGTAAGGACGATATCGCCATTGAGTATGAGCGTGACGGCAAGAAGCATTCGACCACGGTTGCGCTCAAAGAGGACGAACGCCTAGGTGTGTATGTCTCTACGCAGGTGGTTCGTTTAGACCCCATCACGTCGGCTCGCCTGTCGTTCTCCTATGTCGTGCGGACAGCGGAGGGCGTGATGCGCCTGCTCCAGCCGCAGCATACGATGGAGATTCTCGATCAGTCCTCTTCGATCGTGGGTATTAGCGTTATGTCCTCACAAGCTGCTGCTGCCGGCCCTGCCACGTTCCTTTCGTTTGCCGCTCTCATTTCGTTCTCGCTTGGCTTTATGAACCTGCTGCCTATCCCGCCACTCGATGGCGGCAAGTTGTTCATCGAGATCATTCAAAAGATTGCGGGCCGCGAGCTTCCGCTCAAGGTCCAGACGATTGTGAGCTATGTGGGCATCGCGCTCTTTGCGCTGCTGTTTGTCTATATGCTTCGTTCCGACATCCTTCGATTTATTCTGTAGGGGAGTGTTTGGATTGTCTTTATCCCATCCTTTGCCTCGCGAGTTGACGCGCCCCGTGCATGTGGGCGGCGTGCAGATCGGTGGAGGCGCGCCGGTGGTGGTCCAATCCATGACCTGCACCGATACCGCTGATGCCCAGGCAACGCTTGCGCAAGTGTGCGCGTTGGCGCAGGCTGGCTGCGATATCGTGCGCGTGAGCGTGCCCACCGAGGCCGCACTTGAGGGTTTCCGCACCATCTGTGCCGAGTCTCCGGTGCCGATTGTTGCCGATATCCACTTTAACCATAAGCTCGCCATTGGTGCCGTTGAGGCCGGTGCTGCCAAGCTGCGCATCAATCCCGGCAATATCGGCGATTGGGCCAAGGTTGACGCGGTGATCGATGCTGCGGGTGCCGCGGGCTGTGCGATTCGTATCGGCGTCAATGCTGGTTCGCTTGAGCAGGATGTCGCTGAGCGTGACGACCTCACGCAGCCCGAAAAGCTCGTGATGTCGAGCGAACGTTTTGTCAAGCATTTTGAAGACCGCGGCTTTACGAACATTGTGCTTTCGGCCAAGGCCCATAGCGTGCAAACGACGCTCGACACCTATCGTGCCCTGTCGCGTGAGATTCCCCACGTTCCGCTCCACCTGGGCGTAACCGAGGCGGGTACCAAGCTGCAGGGCACCATCAAGAGCTCGGTGGGCCTTGGCATCCTGCTGTCCGAGGGAATCGGTGACACCATGCGCGTTTCGCTCACGGCCGATCCGGTTGAGGAGCCGCCGGTCGCCTGGGGAATTTTGCAGTCGCTGGGCCTTCGTCGCCGCGGCCCCGAGATTGTCTCGTGCCCCACGTGCGCCCGCTGTCAGGTTAATCTGATCCCAATCGCCGAGGAAGTAACCGAGCGGCTTAAGAACTATGCCGCGCCGCTTTCGATTGCCGTCATGGGATGTGCCGTTAATGGCCCCGGTGAGGCTTCTGATGCCGATCTGGGCGTTGCTTGCGGACGTGGCCAGGGCCTGCTCTTTTCGCACGGCCAGATCATTGGTAAAGTAGCGGAGGACCAAATTGTCGACGCGCTTATGGCCGAGGTCGACAAGCTTATTGAGGAGAATTAAATGACCCGAGCAATGTATATGTCTAAGCTGTATGCTCCGACGCTCAAAGAGGATCCGGCCGACGCTGAGCTTGCGAGCCATCGCCTGCTGCTCCGTGCCGGTATGATCCGCAAGGAGGCCGCCGGTCTCTATTCCTATCTGCCGCTCGCGTGGCGCTCGATTCGCAAGATTGAGAACATCGTGCGCGACGAGATGGACGCCGCCGGCGCCCAGGAGCTCATGATGCCCATCATGGTCGATGCCGAGCTGTGGCGCGAGTCCGGCCGTATCGATGCCTATGGCAAGGAGCTCGTGCGCTTTGATGACCGCCACGGCCGCGAGTTCGTGCTCGGCCCCACGCACGAGGAGACCGTGACTGCCCTGGTGCGCAACGAGCTGCGTTCATACAAGCAACTGCCGGTGAATCTCTATCACATCCAGGACAAGTTCCGCGACGAGTTCCGTCCCCGCTTTGGCCTGATGCGCGGTCGCGAGTTCATCATGAAAGACGCCTACAGCTTTTCTGCCACGCAGGAGAGCCTGCAGGAGGAGTACGACAAGATGAAGCAGGCCTACGCCAATATCTGCGAGCGCTGCTACATTAAGGCCCTGCCCGTCGTCGCCGATTCCGGCGAGATCGGTGGCGATACCTCCGTCGAGTTCATGGCGCTGGCAGAGGCCGGCGAGGCTTCGCTGGTCTACTGCGACGATTGTGGCTTTGCTGCCGATGACGAGGCGGCAAGCACCAAGGTCGTTGTGACAGAGGGCCCCGGCGACGGCACACTCACCAAGGTCGAGACTCCGGGTATGGGCACCATCGAGGCCGTCGCCAAGTTCTTCGGCTTCCCCGAGAACGGTACGCGCAAGTCGCTGGCTCTCATCGACGCCGAGGGCAAGCCGGTTGTGGCCATCGTTCCGGGCGATCATGAGCTCAACGACTGCAAGGCCGAGCATGTCTTTGGCAAGGGTTATCGCATGATGACCGACGAGGAGCTCCAGACCTACGGTCTGCATAAGGGCTTTATCGGACCGGTTAACCTGCCCGAGGGCATTCGTCTGGTCTGCGACGAGAGCCTGCGCGAGTCCAAGCAGTGGGCCTGCGGTGCAAACGAAGTCGACTATCACTTTACCGGTGCCTGCCCCGAGCGCGACTTTACCGTCGACGAGTGGGCCGACCTGGTTACCGTTGTTGCCGGCGACCCTTGCCCGCACTGCGGCAAGCCGCTCTCCGCTGCTCGCGGCATCGAGGTTTCCCAGGTCTTCCAGCTGGGCACCAAGTACTCCGAGGCCATGGGTGCCACCTTTATGGACGAGGACGGCAAGGAGAAGCCGCTTATCATGGGTTGCTACGGCGTGGGCGTGTCCCGCTCGCTCGCTGCCGTCGTGGAGCAGCACAACGACGAGCACGGTATCGTTTGGCCGGTCTCTGTTGCCCCGTACGAGGTTGCGGTGATTCCGCTCGACCCCAAGAAGGAGGAGTGCGCTTCTGTTTGCGATCAAATCGTCGAGGGTCTGTGCGTCGAGGGTATCGAGGTTGTCGTTGACGACCGTGACGAGCGTCCCGGCTTTAAGTTTGCCGACAACGACCTTATGGGCTTCCCTTATCAGGTGGTGCTCGGCAAGCGCGGCCTTAAGAACGGCACCGTCGAGCTCAAGGATCGTGCCACGGGCAAGCGCGAGGATGTGGCGATCGATGAGGTTGTCGCCAAGGTCGCTGAGCTTGTGAAAGCAGCACGCCGTTAATCGAGCCCGCTGCGTTTAGTGCACTTGTTAAGCGGCCCTGCGTCTCTCGAGGTAGAGATGCAGGGCCGCTTTTGCGTCTAAGGGACATTCGTTGCTAAAAGGAAAACCCCGCAGCCCATGCGAGCCGTGGGGTTTTCCTTTGTGCCTCCGATGCGAAATAAATCGCTCAGATATTACTGATAATCGACGACGTCGATCCAGTTCTTAAGGAACTCATCGTTCACGTTGCGCTTACGAGCGAGCTCGGAAGCGGCGACGATGCTCGTCCACTGACGCACGACCTGCATGGGCATGTCGGCGCGATCGCAGTAGAGCTCCAGGTAGGCCTCGGCCTGGTCCTTGCTGTTGAGGGCAAAGAGCAGGTAGGTGGTGGCAACGTCGGCAGCAGGGGAGCCCTGGGTGGCGTGTGCCCAGTCGCAGACGTACAGCTGGCCGTCGTCGCCAACGATGACGTTGGAGGGGTTGAAGTCGCCGTGGCAGACCTTGAACTCCTTGGTCATGCCGTCCAGACGCTCCTGAAGGTTGTAGCGCGTGGTGGCATTGAGCTGATCGAGGCTGTCGATCATGCGGGCGAACTTGTCGCGTTGACGGTTGAGTAGCGGGGAGGTGTAGCCGTGGATCTCGATCTGGAGGTCGACGAACATCTCGAGGTACTCACCAAAGCGCTGGGGCTCGGCAGTCATCTTCTCGGCAAGGGTGGTGCCCGGAACCTTCTCGGTCACGAGCGCCCAGCCGTTGGCGTTCTCGAGCTGAGAAACCTCGAGAGCCTTGGGGCTGCGGATGCCGCACTCATTGATGCGGGCAAGATTCAAAGCCTCGTTGAACACGTCGGAGACGGGCTTGGTCTCGTTAAAGACCTTGACGATCTTGTCGCCCAGGTCGTAAACGACTTTGTTGCCGCGACGGACGAGCTCGGTCTTGGATTCGGGGAGCAGCATGATTGCATCCTTTCAACGATGCGATAGAAGCAGCGGCGGGGGCGTGCGTGCGCCCGTTCACCCCCGCCGAAATAACCGTGCTAAAAACTAGCAGACGGCGTAGTCCTGGGGCTCGCGGCCATAGTAGGCGTCCAGGTAGAGCTCCTTGATCTCGCTCATGAGCGGGTAGCGCGGGTTAGCGCCGGTGCACTGGTCGTTGAATGCCTGCTCGGTCATCTCGTCGAGGGTGTCGAGGAAGTACTGCTCGTCAACACCGTAGTCGGCGATGGTCTTCTTGACACCGATGAAGTCCTTGAGCTCCTCGAGCTTCGTGATGAAGTTCTCGAAGACTTCCTTGTCGTCCTTGCCCTCGATGCCGCAGTACTTGGCCATCTCGGCGTAGTTGTGCAGCGCGTTGGGGTAAGGATACTGGGAGAACGTGCCCATCTTGACGGGGGCCTCGGCGGCGTTGTAGCGCATGACGCGAGTCAGGATGATGGCGTTGGCGATGCCGTGGGGCAGGTGATGGAAGGCACCGAGCTTGTGGGCCATGGAGTGGTTGAGGCCCAGGAAGGCGTTGGCGAAGGCCATACCGGCCATGCAGGAGGCGTTGTGCATCTCCTCGCGGGCATGCGGGTCCTTGGCGCCGTTTTCGAAGCTGGAGGGCAGGTTCTCGAAGACGAGCTTGGCAGCGCGCTCGGAGAGGCCCTTGGTGTAGTCGGAGGCCATGATGGAGACATAGGACTCGATGGCGTGGGTCATGACGTCGATGCCGGAGGCGGCGGTCAGGCCGCGCGGGGCGGTCATGCAGTTGTCGGCGTCAACGATAGCCATGTTGGGGAGCAGCGCGTAGTCGGCGAGCGGCCACTTGATGCCGGTCTCCTTGTCGGTGATGATGGCGAACGGCGTGCACTCGGAACCGGTGCCCGAAGAGGTCGGGACGGCGACGAAGTAGGCCTTCTTGCCCATCTCGGGGAAGGTGAAGATACGCTTGCGGATGTCCATGAAGTCCATGGCCATGTCCTCAAACTTGCACTCGGGGTGCTCGTACATCATCCACATGATCTTGCCGGCGTCCATAGCGGAGCCACCGCCGACGGCGATGATGACGTCCGGCTCAAAGAGAGCCATCTGCTTGGCGCCGCGACGTGCGCACTGCAGCGACGGATCGGGCTCGACGTCGTAGAAGCAGTCGTGGGCGATGCCCATCTCGTCGAGCTTGGCCTCGATGGCGCGGGTGTTGCCATTCTTGAAGAGGAACTGGTCGGTGACGATAAAGGCGCGCTTCTTGCCCATGACGCTGCCCAGCTCGTCGAGAGCGACGGGCGTGGAACCCTTCTTGAAGTAGACCTTCTCGGGAGCGCGGAACCACAGCATGTTCTCACGGCGCTCGGCCACAGTCTTAACGTTGATCAAGTGCTTCACCCCAACGTTCTCGGAGACGGAGTTGCCGCCCCAGGAGCCGCAGCCCAGGGTCAGAGACGGCTTCATGCCAAAGTTGTACAGGTCACCGATGCCGCCGTGCGAGGACGGGGTGTTGATGACGATACGGCAGGCCTTCATGACATGCTCGAACAGGCTGATCTTCTCGGCCTGGGCGGGATGCACGTACAGAGAGGCGGTGTGGCCCGGGCCACCGGCGAGTACCAGGCGCTCGGCCTTGTCGACGGCCTCCTGGAAGTCCTTGGCGTGATACATTGCCAGGACAGGGGAGAGCTTCTCGTGGGAGAACTCCTCCTTGGCGGGGTCGGTGGAGGTGACCTCGGCGATCAGGATCTTGGTCTTGGCGGGAACCTCGATACCGGCGAGCTCGGCGATCTTGGCGGCAGCCATGCCGGGGATGCGGTGATCGAGAGCGCCGTTCTTGAACATGGCGCCGCGCAGGGCCTCCATCTCGGCACCCTGCTTGACGAAGTAGCAGCCGCGCTTCTGGAATTCGGCCTTAACCTGGTCATAGATGGTGTCGATGACGGTCACGGACTGCTCGGAGGCGCAGATCATGCCGTTGTCGAAGGTCTTGGAGTGGATGATGGAGTTGACGGCGAGCAGCACGTCGGCGGTGTCGTCGATGATGACCGGGGTGTTACCGGCGCCAACGCCCAGGGCGGGCTTGCCCGAGGAGTAGGCGGCCTTGACCATGCCCGGGCCACCGGTGGCGAGGATGATGTCGACATCGCGCATGACCATGTTGGTCAGCTCGATGGAGGGGACATCGACCCAGCCGATGATGCCCTCGGGGGCGCCGGCCTTGACGGCGGCGTCAAGCACGAGCTTGGCGGCGGCGATGGTGCACTTGGCGGCAGCCGGGTGCGGGGAGATGATGATGGCGTTGCGGGTCTTCAGGCTGATCAGCGTCTTGAAGATCGCGGTGGAGGTGGGGTTGGTCGTCGGGATGACGGCGCCCACGATGCCGATGGGCTCAGCGATCTTGGTGATGCCGTAGGCCTCGTCGCGCTCAATGACACCACAGGTCTTGGTGTTCTTGTAAGCGTTGTAGATGTACTCTGCGGCGTAGTGGTTCTTGATGACCTTGTCCTCAAGAACGCCGCGACCGGTCTCCTCGATGGCCATCTTCGCCAGCGGGATACGAGCCTTGTTGGCGGCCATGGCGGCCTCGTAGAAGATCTTGTCGACCTGCTCCTGCGTGTACGTAGCAAAAAGCGCCTGGGCCTCTCGCATCTGAGCGAGCTTAGCCTCAAGCGCCTCTACGTTGTCCACAATTGCGGGAGTAGTGTTTTCCGGTGACTTTTTCACCATTTGTGTCTCCTTGCGATCGGAGATTTACCCTACGTGTTGCATGATAGCAAGAAATTATTCGGCGAACGGTAAGATTCCCGTAAAAGGCACACTAAAACGCTTCAATCTACTGAAGCGTTTTAATTAAAAATATCAGCCTGGCATCGGCCTGCTCATTGGGGACAGACTTATATGAGTGCTTTCACTCATTTGGGACAGACATCGTTTTGCCATTTCGCTGTTCTGGACCTGTTATTGCCGCTTATTGGATATAAATAGATCACAGGCTCAGCATTTCGCGTTGCTTCTCTCCTTTTAGGTGTTGCCTGTACAGTTTTGAAAGGAGAGATTATGCCCCGATGTGCCCGCGCCGTTTCGATCACCGGCTATTACCATGTTTATGACCGCGGCAATTCCAAGCAGATTATTTTTGAAGATGACTCCGACCGCTATCGTTTCTTGTCGGATATCTCGGACAGGTTTGCACGCCATAAAGTGGCGGTGTTAGCTTGGTGCCTTATGGACAACCACTTCCATTTGATGGTTGATGACCCTTATGACAACCTTTCAAAGGCGATGCAGTGCGCATTGACGGCGTATGCTAAGTATTTCAATGGGAAAACGGGAAGAACGGGTCATCTATTTGACAATCGCTATTCGCGGGTCGCGGTTGAGTCGGACACTCAGGCGGTGCAGTTGCTCGATTATATCCATCTCAATCCTGTGAAAGGTTCGCTCGACTCACTCGAGGCGTACCGATGGTCAAGCTTCAAGGCATATCAGCTGGGCTACGATCCCTTTGACATTTGTGATGCGGCCCCTATGCTCGATATTGTCGGAGGCTCCCGTTGCTATTGCGAACATCTCAAGGAAGCTGCCGGGCGCATCTGGTCGGTGGAGGTTCTTCCACGCCGTCGGATCCCCGATGAGGAGGTCCTTTCCGTTGCGCGCGAAGTCCTGCCGAGCATAGATCCTACGCTGCTTAAGGCCCTGCCACGCCCCGAACGCGATGCCTGCCTGCTGAGGCTCAGGCAGGCACATCTCACGGTCAAGCAAATTGCCCGTATCACCGGTATCGGCGCTACAAGTGTGACCAAGGCCACCGCGGGCTGGAAGGAAGCTGCGTGAGGCAGGGGCCGGAGCTAGTCGGGGCGCCGCAGACACGCATCATGTCTGTCCCCAATGAGTGAAAACACCCATGTAAGTCTGTCCCCAATGAGTGCAAAAAGGCGCCCTCCACAAGAGAGGACGCCTTTGGTAAGTTCTATGTGAACGCGAGGTCTTTGACCCGGAGAGTCCGAGGTACTTGTTGGTAAGACCTTATTTAGGAGCGCGCAACCTTGCCAGACTTAAGGCAGGTGGAGCAAACGTTCATCTTGCGACGGTGACCATCGACGACGACGTAGACGCGCTGGATGTTGGGGCGGAACTTACGGTTGGTGACGCGGTGAGAGTGGCTGATGGAGCGACCGGCAACGGGGTGCTTACCGCAAACTTCGCAAACTTTGGACATAACTGACCCTCCTTGGGCGACAAACGAACATGTCGCGTTAACAAACAAGCCTGAACTATAGCACAGAAGCAGCTCCCTGTGCGTAATCTACACAGAGATATTTCTCTTATGGCGATAGTGCCCACGCTACGGCCCTGGACGTAGATCCGTTTTGCGTGTAGCAGAGGGGATTATGCCAGCTCGCATCGACGTTTTCAAGCTTGTCCCGCAAATATATATAGGTTTATGGAGCGTTGAGTCCGTTTGCGGATTGCTCCGTATTAATGCTCGCAATTAAGCTCGGGGTTGGCTACACTATCCCTTGACCATTAAAGGGGTACGAGATACCCACATGGATTTATATTGCTGCCATAGAGCAGTCCTTCCTGTGGGTGTCTGGTCCGCTTTGAGCGGTCGGGCATCTATTTTTTTGACTGTATCAGCAGTCAAGACATGTGAGGAAGGAGATCGATGGGCACGACTTCCCCCAAGGCGGTCATCATGGACGAGACCGCCGTCAACCGAGCGATGACCCGCATCGCGCACGAGATTCTCGAGCGCAACGAGGGCTGTGAAGACCTCGCTCTGGTCGGCATCGTCACGCGCGGCGACCTTCTGGCAAAGAAGCTTGCCGAGGCGATCAAGGAGATCGAGGGTGTTGACGTTCCGCTCGGCAGCCTGGACATCAGCTTCTACCGCGATGACTATGCGACTAACTTCGCTCCCGCGATCCACGCTACCAACATTCCCTTCAGCGTCGACGGCAAGCGCGTCGTTTTGGTGGACGACATCCTGTACACGGGCCGCACCATCCGCGCCGCTCTGGACGCCGTTATGGACCTGGGCCGTCCGAGCCGCATCGAGCTGGCAGTTCTCGTTGACCGCGGTCACCGCGAGCTCCCTATCTCGCCGGACTTTGTCGGCAAGAACGTTCCCTCGTCGCACGAGGAGAACGTGCACCTATATATGAAGGAAGTCGACGGCCGTACCGCTGTCGAGATCAACGACGTCGCGCCGGGTTCCCACGTGGGCTCCGCGCCGCTGGGAGGTGAGTAGTACCGTGGCGTTCAATCATAAGCACCTGATCGACATTACCGAGTACTCCGAAGAGGACATCAAGCTCATCCTCGAGACCGCCAAGGCGTTCTCCGAGGTCAACGAGCGTGCCATCAAGAAGGTCCCCACGCTCAAGGGCAAGACCATCGTCAATATGTTCAATGAGCCCTCGACGCGTACCCGCAGCTCCTTCGAGCTTGCCGAGAAGCGTCTTTCGGCCGACAGCCTCAACTTTGGCGGCTCCTCGACCTCCACGGTCAAGGGCGAGAGCCTCGTCGATACCGTCGAGACGCTCAACGCCTACAAGATCGACTGCATCGTCGTGCGCGACAAACATGCCGGTGCTCCCTACATCGTCACGCAGAATTCGCCCGCGAGTGTTATCTGCGCCGGTGACGGTAAGCACAATCACCCCACGCAGGCTCTGCTCGACCTGTACACCATCTGGGAGCACAAGGGTGACTTCCACGGTCTGAAAGTCGCCGTCGTCGGCGACATCGCCCACTCCCGCGTTTGCGGCTCGCTGATCCCCGCGTTGAAGATCATGGGCTGCGAGACCTACGCCGTCGCCCCCGGCACGCTGCTGCCGCCGGCGCCCGAGGTTCTGGGCTGCGACCACGTGACGAGCGACCTCGATTCCGTCATGCCCGAGCTGGACGTCGTCTACATGCTGCGCGTACAGCAGGAGCGCCTCGAGGGTGCCCCGTTCCCGACCATTCGCGAGTACCACAAGCTCTTCGGCCTGACCAAGGACCGTGAGAAGCTCATGAAGCCCGACGCGATCATTTGCCACCCGGGTCCCATCAACCGCGGCGTCGAGTTCGACTCCTATATGGCCGACCACCCGCAACGCTCCGTCATCCTGGAGCAGGTCTACGCCGGTATCTGCGTGCGTATGGCTATCCTGTATCTGCTGCTTGGAGGTGCCGATAATGGCCTTGCTTCTTAAGAATGCCCACGTCGTCGATCCGTCCGTCGAGCTTGACGGGGTCGTTGACGTCCTGATCGACGGCGACAAGATCGCCGAGGTCGGCGAGAACCTCGCCGCCGAGGGAGCCGAGGTCCGCGACCTTTCCGGTAAGTACCTTGTCCCTGGCCTGGTGGACATGCACGTCCACCTGCGCGAGCCCGGCTACGAGGTTAAAGAGGACATCGAGAGCGGCACCCGCGCAGCTGCCAAGGGCGGCTTCACTGGCGTGTGCGCCATGCCCAACACCGACCCCGTTACCGATAACGGTACCGTTGTTGAGTTCGTCAAGTCCCGCGCTGCCGAGGTCGGCCACTGCCGCGTCTATCCTTCTGGCGCCATGACCCGCGGTCTTAAGGGCGAGGCTATGTCCGAGATGGGCGATATGGTCGCCCACGGCGCCGTCGCCTTCACCGACGACGGTCGCGGCGTGCAGGGTGCGGGCATGCTCCGTCGCTGCATGGACTACGGCAAGATGTTCGGCAAGGTCTTCATGAGCCATTGCCAGGACGAGGACCTGGTCGGCCACGGCCAGATCAACGAGGGCAAGGTTTCGACTCGTCTGGCCCTCGAGGGCTGGCCGGCTGCCGGCGAGGAGCTCCAGATCGCCCGCGACATCGAGATCGCAAAACTGACCGGTGCCAAGCTGCACATCCAGCACATCTCCACCGCCCATGGCCTGGAGCTCGTGCGTGCCGGCAAGGCCGCTGGCGTTCAGGTTACCTGCGAGGCCACCCCGCATCACATGTTCCTGACCGAGAACGACCTGGACGAGACCTACAACACCTCGCTCAAGGTTAACCCGCCGCTGCGTACCGACGAGGATGCCGAGGCCATCCGCCAGGGTGTCATCGACGGTACCGTCGACGTCATCGTCACCGATCACGCTCCTCACACGCCGTGGGAGAAAGCCCGTGAGTTCGAGCTCGCGCCCTTTGGCATGATCGGCCTCGAGACCTCGCTGTCGCTCGTGCTCACCGAGCTGGTCAACACGGGCAAGATGGGTATGGGCCGCATGGTCGAGCTCATGGCTATTAAGCCGCGTGAGATCCTGGGCCTTGATCAGGTTCAGGTCAAGGCGGGCTCTGTTGCCGACCTGACCGTCTTCGACGCGTCTGTCACCTGGACGGTCGGCGAGGACGGTTACGAGTCGCGCGCCGAGAACTCCGGTTTTGCCGGCCGCACGCTCACCGGTCGTGCCACCGATGTGTTTGTCGGCGGTAAACAGACGCTTGCCGACGGCTGCATCTGCTAGCATAGCCTTATCGCTTTTGCGCGCGGTGCCCTTGCGGTGCCGCGCTTTCTGTTCGTTTGGTCCATGCAACTGCATGGGGGATTGGAGCGTCTATGCCCACACCTTCCACTGCACGCATGCACGACTTCGAGGTCGTCTCGAACCAGGAGATCGCCGACGGCATCTTCTCGCTCGTTATTTCGGCCCCCAAGCTTGCAAGTGCGCTCAAGCCCGGTCAGTTTGTGAACATCGCCGTGCCCGGCGATGCCTCTTCGCTGCTTCGCGTGCCCTTGAGCTTCTATCGCTCTGACGCCGAGGCCGGTACCGTCGAGCTGTGGTACGCCGTCGTGGGCGATGACACCCGTCGTCTGTCGCAGATGGGCCCCGGCTCCAAGTCCAACCTGTTGGGCCCTGGCGGCCGCGGCTGGCTGGTACCCGAGGGCACCAGGAAGGCGCTGCTCGTGGCGGGCGGCATCGGTGTTCCGCCCGTGCTGTGCCTCGCTGGCATGCTTGCCGAGCAGGGCGTGGCCGTTGATGTGTGCCTGGGTTTTGGCACCGCGTCCAAGGTCGTGGGCGTCGATGAGTTCCGCGCGCTGGGAGCCACGGTCAACGTGTGCACCGACGACGGCTCGTTGGGTACGCACGGCTTTTGCACCGATCCTGCCGCTGAGCTGCTCGGCAAGGGCGGTTACGACTACGTCGCCAGCTGTGGTCCCGCCGTTATGATGAAGAAAGTCGCCGCCGCTGCCGCCGAGGCCGGCGCGTACTGCGAGGTGTCGCTCGAGCGCATGATGAGCTGCGGCTTTGGCGCCTGCAACACCTGCAATGTCGAGACGGTCGACGGTATGAAGGGTGCCTGCATGTGCGGCCCCGTGTTTGATGCTTCCAAGGTGGTGGTCTTCTAGTGGGTACCGTGAATATGTCCGTCGATTTCGGCGGCGTCAAGATGCAGAACCCCATCAACACCGCAGCCGGTACCTTTGGCTACGGTTGGCAGTTCCAGAACTTCTTTGATGTCTCCCAGCTGGGTGCCATCACCACCAAGGGTTGCGCTGCCGAGCCCTGGCCCGGCAATCCTGCACCCCGCATGGCCGAGATCCCCGGCGGCATGATCAATTCCGTGGGCCTGCAGAACCCCGGTGTGGCCGCTTTCGCCCGCGAGTCCGGTCCGTGGCTCGAGCAGCTCTCCAAGGACGGTTGCCAGGTCATCTGCCAGGTTGCCGGTCACTCCGTTGATGAGTTCGTGCGCGCGCTCGATATGTATGTCGAGCTGTGCCCCTGGGCTGCCGGCTATGAGATCAACGTGAGCTGCCCCAACATTGCCGCCGGCGGTGCCGCCATGGGCTCCACGCCCGAGGGCGCCTCTTCCGTTATGGCTGCCTGCCGCAAGGTGACCGATAAGCCGCTGTTCGTTAAGATGGCTCCGGTCAACGTCGCCGAGATCGCCCGCGCCCTCGAGGCTGCCGGCGCCGACGGCCTTTCGGTCATCAACTCCATCCAGGGCATGGCCATTGACGTGCACACCCGCAAGTCCCGTGTGGCCAAGCCCAAGGGCGGCCTTTCGGGCCCGCTGTGCCACCACATCGCCGTGCGCATGGTCTGGGAGGTCGCCCAGGCCGTCGATATCCCCATCAACGGTGTCGGCGGTGTCATGACCGGCGAGGATGCGGCCGAGTTTATCCTGGCCGGCGCCACCTGCGTGTCGGTCGGCATGGCCAACTTCGTTGACCCGTGTGCTTCGCTTAAGATCGCGCACGAGCTCGAGGCCTGGGCGGAGTCCCAGGGCGTAAAGGACATCAACGAGCTGGTAGGTGCGTTCGAATGCTAGAGACCGATGCCCGCGACCGTGTTATCGTCGCCCTCGACTGCGACCGTGAGCGCGCACTCGAACTCGCCCATGAGCTTTCGGGCCATGCCGCCTGGCTCAAGGTGGGCATGACGCTCTATTACGCCGAGGGTCCCGAGATCGTCAAGACGTTTAAGGATTTGGGCTTTAAGGTCTTCCTCGACCTCAAGTTCCATGACATTCCGCATCAGGTGCGCGGTGCCGCTCGCTCGGCCTCGCTTGCCGGTGCCGACCTGCTCTCGGTCCACGGCTTGGGTTCGGGCGCCATGCTCGCTGCCTGCCGCGAGGGTGCCGAGGAGGCGCGCGAGGACCGCGCCAAGCTCGTCGCCATCACCGTACTTACGAGCATGAATCAGGATGCGCTGGCGGAGATCGGCATCGAGTCGCCCGTGGCCGAGGAGGCCGCTCGCCTGGCAAAGCTCGCTCAGGCCAACGGCATCGACGGTATCGTGTGCTCGCCGATGGAGGCTCACGACATGCGTGAGCTGCTCGGCCCCGACGCGCTGATCGTGACTCCGGGTGTGCGTCCGGTGGGTACCGCCCTGGGCGATCAATCCCGTGTGGCGACACCTTCCCAGGCTATCGAGCGCGGTGCGAGCCACATCGTGGTGGGCCGTCCTATTACCGGCTCCGACGATCCGGTTGCGGCCTTTGACGCCATCGTCGCCGAGCTGGTCGAAAACGTCGCGTAAAAGATTCCCTCAAGTCACCACTTTTGCGTCTTATTAGCACAAATTAGCCCTTGTGCCTGCGAAAACTTTCCCATCCTTTGTGTGGAATCACAGGTCAGGGGCTCAACTTTGACCTCCGTATATTGCACTTTTCGCAGGTATCGTCTAACCTATGGAGCCGTCGATTGGGCATTTAGTGCGTTTGACGTGCTAAAATGCCAATTATTGCATCAGATATAACCCAACTATTTGGAGGTTCGAATGGCACTCCCTCAGCTTACCGACGAGCAGCGTAAGCAGGCTCTTGAGAAGGCTGCCGCCGCACGTCACGCCCGCGCTGAGCTTCGCGAGCAGATCAAGAAGGGCGAGAAGTCCCTCGAGTCCGTGCTCAACTCCGATGATCCCATCGCTTCCCGCATGAAGGTTTCCACCCTCATCGAGTCTCTGCCCGGTTATGGCAAGGCCAAGGCCGCCAAGATCATGGAGGAGCTCGGCATCTCCGCTACCCGTCGCGTCCAGGGCCTCGGCGTCCGTCAGCGCGAGCAGCTCCTCGAGCAGCTGACCAAATAAGTGAGCGCTCAGGATTCAAAGCTCTTTGTGATTTCTGGACCGTCAGGTGCAGGCAAGGGCACGCTCGTCACTCGTGTGCGCGAGCGCCGCTCGAACCTGGGCCTGACGGTTTCGGCTACCACGCGAGCGCCACGTAAAGGTGAGGTCGACGGCGTCAACTACTTTTTCCTGACGCGCGAGGAGTTCGACCGCCGCGTGGCAAACGGTGAGTTTGTTGAGTGGGCCGAGGTCCACGGTAACTGCTACGGTACGTTGGTGAGCGAGGTCGCATCCAAGCTCGCCTCTGGCTCGTCTCTGATTTTGGAGATTGATGTCCAGGGCGCCCTGCAGGTCAAGGAGCGTTTCCCCGAGGCCGTGTTGATCTTTATCAAGCCGCCTTCGCTTGAGGTGTTACGCGATCGCCTGGTCGGTCGCGGTACCGAGACGCCCGAGACGATCGAGCTGCGTATGGCAAACGCCGCCGATGAACTTGCCCTTGCCGACCGCTACGACGACGTCGTGGTGAATGACGATCTCGACCGCGCGACCGATGAGCTCGTTCGCGTTCTCGATATGCATGAAAGGATCTGAGGTCCGTGTCCGTTGTAAAGCCTTGTATTGACGATCTTCTGGAGAAGACCGATCACAACCGCTTCCTGCTCGCCTCGCTTGCCTCCAAGCGCGCCTGCGACATTAACAGCATGCTGCGTGGCCAGCACAACCGCGTGCTTGCCGTTCAGGATGTCGATGACATTACCATTGGCCTCTCCGGCGCCGATACCATCTCGATGGCTATGGACGAGATTGTCGACGGCGATATCTCCTACGACGAGGCTCGTTACAAGAAGGCGCTCGGCCACAAGGTTGCTGAAGCCTAAATGGCAGCTCGCGTCTGCCTGGTCCACTATCACGAGGTTGGACTGAAGGGCAAGAACCGCGCACATTTTGAGCATATCCTCATGGATAACATCAAGGCGGCCTTGGCCGCCTTTTCCGTGAATGCCGTGTCTCGAATTTCCGGTTATATCCTCGTGACCTTTAACGAGCATCAGGCCGACGAGGCGGCGCGTGTCATTCGCACCGTCCCCGGCGTTGCCCGCGTGTCCCTGGCATATCACACCAACCGCGACCCGCAGGAGTACTGCGCCGCCGCCGTGAAGGCGCTGCGTGAGTTTGGTCCCTTCGATTCGTTTAAGGTGCATGCCAAACGCTCTAACACCGACTACGAGCTCACCTCGATTGATATCAATCGTCAGGTTGGCGAGGTACTGTGCGAGGCCTTCCCCGATAAAAAGGTCCAGATGCACGACCCCGACGCGATGGTGCACGTACTGGTGGTCCAGGGTAGCGTTTACGTGTATGCGCGCTCCGAGCGCGGCGTGGGCGGTCTGCCGGTGGGTTCCGCCGGCAAGGTTGTGACGCTTCTGTCGTCGGGCATCGATTCTCCGGTGGCGACCTGGATGCTCGCGCGTCGCGGCGCGGTGTGCGTGCCGGTACATTTCTCCGGTCGTCCGCAGACACCCGATACAAGCGAGTATTTGGTGCAGGACATTATCCGTGCGCTTGCGCCGGGCGTCCAGATCGGCCGTCTGTATGTGGTGCCGTTTGGCGATTGCCAGCGTGAGATTTCCGTGGCCTGCCCCAGCAACCTGCGCGTGATCATGTATCGCCGCATTATGTATTCGGTTGCCGAGCGCATTGCGCATATCGAGGGCGCCAAGGCTGTCGTGACCGGTGAATCGCTCGGTCAGGTTGCCTCCCAGACGCTCGAGAACATTATGGCCGTCAACGAGGCCGTCAAGATCCCCGTGTTCCGCCCGCTGATCGGTTCGGACAAGCAGGAGATCATCGCGCGTGCCGAGGAAATCGGTACCTTCGATATCTCGACCGAGGCTGCTCCCGATTGCTGCACGCTTTTTATGCCGCGCCGCCCCGAGACGCACGCAAAACTCGATGCCGTGCATGAGGCGTGGGAGCTGTTCGATCACGAGGAGATGATTGAGCGCTTGCTCAAACAGACCGAGTACATCGACTTCGAGAGCAACACGTACAAGGCTCCTAAGACCTTAAAACGTAAACATCCTCAGCTTGCTCCACGTGAGATTTACCAAGATCACGAATAATGTTGTGTATAGACCGGCGGTGCATTTGTATCGTCGGTCTTAATCTACCTGGGCATTAGGCGATAAACGGTTCATTTGTCGACGTGTATCTGAATAAATGGACACTATCCTGCAAGGTTTTGGTCAGCTTTTGGTTTGACTTCGATAACCGGTGTGGGCGTGCGGAGGCTACGGCGCTCGTTTCCTGACACGATGGTGTTGGGAGGTGTTTGCTATGGCGCAACGCGAGCAACACGAACGGGTTAAACGGATGGACCGCTGGGCAGAAAAGCTGCTCGGCCATAAGGCGATGGTCGTGGCGATTCTGATTGTCATTGCCGCCGCGAGCGGCTTGGCGATGGCAAGTTTTGGTGGCCGCTCCAGCGGCGTGTCGTTTGAGCGTAGTGATGAGGCGGGCGCCTCGGATGTGCGCGGGGCCGGGGATGGGTTACCTGGTGATGCCGATGAGTCGTCTGCCAAGAGTTCTTCTGCTGCTGAGGTGTACGTCGATGTCGATGGCGCCGTTGCGAGGCCTGGCGTGTACCGGCTCAAAGACGGAGCGCGGGTGTCCCAAGCGATCGATGCCGCCGGAGGGCTCACGGCTGAGGCGGATGTGACAGGGCTTAATCGTGCGTCCAAGATCACAGATGGTCAAAAGATCTATGTTCCGATGGTGGGGGAGCAACAAGCGGCTGCGGCGGTCGGCGGGGTCGATAGCGGTGCTGCCATGACTGCTGGTGCGGGGTCTTCGTCGGGGCTTGTGAATATCAATACGGCAAGCGCGGCGGAACTGCAGACGCTTTCGGGCATCGGGCCTTCTACGGCCCAGTCGATTATCGATGAGCGGACTCAAAACGGGGCCTTTGCCTCGGTCGATGACCTCATGCGCGTATCGGGGATCGGTGAGAAAAAGCTCGCCAAAATTAAAGATTGCATCTGCGTATGAGTGTGTCCGAGCGCGAGCATGTGATGCCGCCGCGGCCCCTGATGCCGTGGACGATGGCCCTTTGTTCTGGCTTGTGTGCGAGCTGCGGCCTGGTGCTTAACGTGGCAGCCGATTTGCTGCTGGGAGAGCGGGCAGCGCCCGTCACATTGCTTATGGCCATTCCCGTTGCGGCTGCCGCGTGTATCGTATTGGCTCGGTTTTGTATGCGTCTTGTGCGGTGGAGGCGATGGCTGTATGCCGCGGCCCTCGGCCTCCTGGCGGGAGCGGTCGTGTCCGCGGGTTGGGCGATAGGGGCGCTGCGTGCTTCGGGGGCACTGGATAATCGAGCTGCGAGCAGTCTCGAGTTTGTTGTACAGGGCGATCCATCCATCAATGACGGGACGTACTCCTATACCTGTGATTCATATGCGGGTGGAAAGCGCTTGGGCGAGATACGACTGTCGTGTGACCGTGAGCTCGGCGCCGGTTCGCATGTGCATGCTATCGGTCGAATGTCGCGGTTTGAGAATGATGCGTATGGGCGCTCACGCGTGCTTCGGGGCGAGCTTCGACGAGTTAAGGTTATCCGGTTGGTATCGGTTGACGAGGGCTTTCCGGGGCCGTTGCCCTGGCTGCGAAATGAACTCCTTGCCGTTATCGCGCCCGAGACCGATCCGGCGCGCTCGCTCATTGCCGGCGTTGTCTGCGGACGCTCCTCCGAGCTGCGTGCTCAGCCGGCGGGCGATTTGTTTTCGGTAACGGGCACCGCACATCTTATCGCCGTCTCGGGCAGCCATCTTGCCATCGTGGGGTTTGTGATTGAGAGCGCCCTGCAAAAGACTCGCCTCTCTCGTGGGCTGCAGAGAGGGCTGTTGGTGCTGGCCCTCGCTGCCTATGCCGTCTTTACGGGCGCTTCGCCCTCGGCCGTGCGCGCGTGCTGTATGGTGGCGGTGACGCTTGTCGTCAACGGCGCCGGACGTCGTCGGCATGGCCTTTCGGCTCTATTTTTGACCATGACAATCTTTATGTTGCTGCGGCCGACAGTATTGTTCGAGATGGGTTTTCAGCTATCGTGCGCCAGTGTTTTTGCCATCCTTTGTTTTTGCCCCTACGCTACCTACGCCTTGGGCGAGCTGAGCGTGCCATCGGGGGTTGCCAGTATTTTGTCCGTCACGCTGTGCTCACAGATCGCGACACTTCCCGTAACCATTCCCGCATTTGGGATGTTTTCGCTCATTGCTCCGCTTGCAAATGCCGTGATCGGTCCGGTGATAAGCGTGCTGCTCGCATCTTCGGTTGTGCTGGTGCCTTGCTCGCTTGTGCCGCTCTTGCGTCACGGGGCGCTTGTGGTGCCCATGGCTATCGCTCGCTGTGCCCTGTTCTTTGAGCAACTCTTTGCTGCCGTTCCGGGCGCATCCGTAAGCGTGCCGCCCGATACGCCCTTGGTATACGTGGTGCCTTTTTCGCTGGTGGTCCTCTTGGTCTTGTGGCCACGCCCCAGCGCGCGGCCCATGGCAGTGGGGCTGCTGTGTTTGATGCTTGCAGCGGGCGTTCCGTATGTCTATTGGGATCGATGTGCGCCGCCTTCGGTGACAGTCCTTGATGTTGGCCAGGCCGATGCGATTCTGGTTCGTCAGGGTGGCGCCGTGGCGCTCGTCGACTGTGGGCTCGATGACCGCGTGGTGTCGGCGTTGGTTCGCAATAACGTCCACCATATCGACGCCGTCTTCGTGACACATTGGGATGAAGACCATTGGGGCGGTCTTCCCGACGTACTCGATCGGTTTTCGGTAGGAACCATTGCGGTTGCGGCGGATGCGCTGGGCAGCGCGCCTGCTGAGGTTCTGAATCGCCCAAGCGTCACGTATCGGCAGGTGGCTCGCGGAGACACAGTCGATATCGGCGCATTTCGGGCTCGTGTGATGTGGCCGTTTGATACGGTTGACGGTGAGGGCAATGAGGACTCGCTTGTCTTGCTGCTCTCCTATGCTCAGGAAGGCAAAAGCCTGCGTATGCTCCTCACTGGTGATGCCGAGCTCGATCAGGAGCGCGAGTTTGTACAGGAGGTGGGTGATATCGATGTGCTCAAGCTGGGGCATCACGGCTCAAAAGATTCTGTCGATACAGACCTGCTGGAAACCCTTAAGCCCGAGCTCTCTATTGCGAGCGCGGGCGAGGGCAACCGCTACGGCCATCCATCCGATGCCTGCATCGATGCCGTTAGCGATGCGGGCGGCGCGTTCGCATGCACTATCGAGAGAGGCGACATTACCGTCTCGCCGACTGCGGCCGGTTTTGCCATGCGATGTCAGCGACCGTGATGCTGCCGTTGGCGCGGGACCAACCCGTGGGATAGAATGGCACGGTACGAACAGGAGAGCCTGCGGGAGGGGAGCGCGATGTCTGAAACCGGTCTGCTGCCGGCATATCTGATCGTCGGTACCGACGGAGTCAAGCGCGACCACGCCGTCTCGCGTATGAAAGCACGTCTGGAAAGGTCGGGTATGGTCGAGTTCAACCTCGACGAGCGCGACATGACCAAGGACCCCGATATCGAGTCCATTATCGGATCGCTCAACACTTTTCCCATGGGCAGCGAGTTTCGCTTGGTAATCCTTGACGGCTGCTCAAAGCTCGCCAAGGCGGTCTCGGAGCCGCTTGTCGAGTATTTAGCGAGTCCAAGCCCCACAACGGTCTGTCTCATCATCGCCGACTCGCTTGCCAGGAACACGCGCCTGTATAAGGCGATCGCCAAGATCGACAAGAAGGCCGTGATCGATTGCTCCGGCACCAAGCGCTGGGAGCTACCGCGCCGCGTGCAGCAGATGGCGACGCAGCACGGCAAGTCGATCTCGACGGCGGCCGCCGAGGAACTCGTCTCGCGTTCGGGTGAAAACACTCGCATGCTCGATAACGACTTGGCCAAGCTTGCCCAGATGGTCGATGCGCCGCAAATTGAGCTTGCCGATGTGGAACGCTGGATCGTGCGCACGGCCGAAGTTCAGCCCTGGGATTTTCTTAACGCGGTCTCGGCTCGTGATATGCGCCGCTCGCTTGAGCTCTTTGGGCTGCTACCCGCCAAGAGCTATGTGTGGACCTACACGCTGCTGTGCGGACGCATTCGCGAGCTTATCGTCGCCAAGGCGCTCGATGCGCGTGGGCAGGGTCGCGAGCTTGCCGCGACGCTCAAGCTTCAACCCTGGCAGGTTAAGAATCACCTGACCTGGGCACGCCGCTTTTCGATGGCGGAGCTCGTCGCGGCGCTCGAGGGCGCGGTCGATGTTGAGCTCGCTCTTAAGGGTTCGGCCGATTCTCAGAACGCGCTTTTGCTCTGGATTACGAACATCTTGAGAAAATCGTGATGATACCTGTCTATTTGACAAATTCGTTCTATCCCTTTGAGGGGGAGCGTGCTATAGTAGGCGCTTGCATGACCTCACCGTGTCTCAGAGGTGTCATACATTTTTTGCAAGGAACTCGAAAGGAACTCCAGAAGTGGCAAACATCAAGTCTCAGAAGAAGCGTATCCGCACCAATGAGGCAGCTCGCATGCGTAACAAGGCTGTCAAGTCCGAGCTCAAGACGCTGACCAAGCATGTCCAGTCCGCCGTCGCCGAGGGCGACGCCGAGAAGGCCCAGGCTGCCCTCAAGACCGTCACCAAGCGCCTCGACATGGCTGCCGCCAAGCATGTTATCCACAAGAACCAGGCTTCCAACCGCAAGTCCGGTCTTGCCAAGCTCGTGAACAGCATCAACGCCTAAGTTGTAAATTTCACACCACACAGATTACGCGCATAAATGGAGCCTGTTTTATGGAACAGGCTCCATTTTTTGTACCGCTCGGGTAAGATAGTCCGCATGAATACTTCAATTGACATTTCCCACATCCGCAACTTCTCGATCGTTGCGCACATCGACCATGGCAAGTCCACGATCAGTGATCGCATCCTAGAGCTCACCCATACCGTCGACGAGCGCGACATGGAATCGCAGCTGCTCGACACCATGGATATCGAGCGCGAGCGCGGCATCACGATCAAGTCCAATGCCGTTCGCGTTTCCTATGACGCCGACGATGGCGAGACGTATCAGTTCAACCTGATCGATACGCCGGGCCACGTGGACTTCACCTACGAGGTCTCGCGTTCGCTTGCCGCTTGCGAGGGTGCAGTGCTCGTCGTCGACGCCACGCAGGGCGTCGAGGCGCAGACCGTCTCCAACGCGACGCTCGCCATGAACGCCAACCTGGATATCGTGCCCGCTATCAACAAGATCGACTTGCCGTCGGCACACCCCGACGAGGTTAAGACCGAGATCGAGGATGACCTTGCGATTCCTGCCGACGATGCCGTATGCGTATCGGGCAAGACCGGCGAGGGCATCCATGATCTGCTGGAGTCCATCGTCTTTTTGATCTCACCGCCCAAGGGCGATGCGACGGCGCCGCTCAAGGCGCTCATCCTGGATTCGTATTTTGACGAGTACCGCGGTGTCGTCGCCACGGTCCGCGTCTTTGACGGCTCCATCAAGAAGGGCGATACCCTGCGCATGATGCAGGCCGAGGGCGACTTTTTGGTCGATGGCGTGGGCGTCAAGCGTCCCGCCGAGACTCCGGTCGACGCGCTGACGGTCGGTGAGGTGGGCTACGTGGTCACGGGCCTGAAGGACCCTGAGGCCGTTCGCGTGGGCGATACCCTCACGTGGGCGTCGAATCCCTGCCCTGAGCCGCTTCCCGGTTACCGTGAGGCCAAGCCCATGGTCTATACGGGCTTGTTCCCGATCGACAACAAGGATTACGAGAACCTGCGTGACGCTCTCGATAAGCTGCATGTCAACGACCCGTCGTTGGTGTGGGAGCCCGAGACCTCGGTGGCGCTCGGCTTTGGCTTCCGCGTTGGCTTCTTGGGCCTGCTGCATATGGAGGTCGTCAAGGAGCGTCTGGAGCGCGAGTTCAACCTGGACCTCATCGCCACGAGCCCTTCGGTGGACTACCACGTCTACAAGACCGACGGCGCGATGATTGATGTCCGCAGCCCGCAGGATCTGCCCGAGGCTACGCGCATCGAGCGCATTGAGGAGCCCTACCTCAAGGCCAAGATTATCTGCCCGCCCGAGTATACGGGAGCCGTCATGCAGCTCGCTATCGAGCACCGCGGCATTACGACCGACATGATCCACCTCACGAGCAAATCGGTCGAGATGCGCTTCGACATGCCGCTCGCCGAACTCATCCTGGACTTCTTTGACCAGCTCAAGAGCCGCACCAAGGGCTATGCGTCGCTCGACTATGAGTTCAACGAGTATCGTCCCTCCGAGCTCGTCAAGCTCGATATCCTGCTTTCGGGCGACGAGGTGGACGCGCTTTCGTTTATCGTGCACAAGGACAAGGCCTATGGCCTGGCCCGCGGGTTGTGCGACAAGCTTAAGGAAATTATTCCGCGCCAGCTGTTCGAGGTGCCCATTCAGGGTGCCATCGGCAACAAGATCATTGCCCGCTCGACCGTCAAGGCGCGCCGCAAGGACGTTTTGGCCAAGTGCTATGGCGGCGATATCTCGCGTAAGCGCAAGCTGCTCGAGAAGCAGAAAGAGGGCAAGAAGCGCATGAAGGCCATCGGTTCGGTCGAGGTCCCGCAAGAGGCCTTTATGGCGATCCTCAAGGTGGACGAGTAGTTCCATGGCGCTTTCTGAATACAGTACGCGGCTGCTGGGTGCCTATGCCGAGCAGCCGTTCCTTATGGCTCCCATGGCCGGCGTGACCGATCCCGCCTATCGCATCATGTGCCGACGCCGCGGCGCCAATCTTGCCTATAGCGAGATGGTGAGCGTGGCGGGCCTTGCCTATGCCAGCAATAAGACGTGGCGCCTGGTGCTGCCGGCAGACGAGGAGCGGCAGATCTGCGTACAGCTCTTTGGCTCCAAGCCCGATCAATTTGCGAGTGCCGTCGCTGCCGTCGAGGAGCGTGTGGGCGATCGCCTGTCGCTGATCGATATCAACATGGCCTGCCCGGCTCGCAAGGTCGTCACCAAAGGCGAGGGCTCGGCGCTCATGCGCACGCCCGAGCTGGCCGAAAAGATCGTCGAGGCGGCGGTGGGCGCGGCGCACGTGCCCGTGACCGTTAAGATCCGCAAAGGCTTTTACGCCGAAGATCGCAATGCCGCGACGTTTGCCCAGATGCTCGAGGGGGCGGGCGCCGCTGCTGTGGCGGTGCATGGTCGCTGTGCCACGCAGCTCTATACGGGTCAGGCCGATTGGTCGGTCGTCGATGAGGTGGCCGATGCCGTCGAGATTCCCGTTATCGGTTCGGGCGACGTGTTCTCGGCCGAGGATGCCGCGGAGCATCTGCGCAACTCGGGTGCCAGCGCGGTGTTTATCGCACGCGGTATCTACGGTAATCCCTGGGTCTTTGGTGATGCTCGCGCCCTTGCGCTCAATGGCGTACAGGTGCCGGTGCGCAGCTCTGTCGAGCGCCTGGACGCCCTGCGCGAGCATCTCACGCTGACGCATGAGCTTCTGCCGCTCATGTCTCGTGCCCGTACGTATGCAAGCTGGTATCTAAAGGGCATGCCCCATGCTGCCGCCTGGCGTGCCCAGGTGGTGCGTTGCTCCACATATGAGGAGTTCATGGCATTGGTCGATGATATCGAGCACGATGTGGTGGCCTGCGAGGCCGCACTTGCCGCTGGCGAGTCGGTGCCCGCTCATCCGCTGGAGGCCTAACGGTGGCCGTTACCGCGCTGTACGTGCATGTGCCGTTTTGCGCTCAAAAGTGTCGGTACTGCGACTTTGACTCACGCAGCTTTGCTCCGTGCGACCTGAGCGCTGCGCTCGATGCCTATTTTGAGCAGCTGTATACGCGCCTAGATGCCTTTGGAGACACCGGGGCGCTTGCGCAAGTCCGCACCGTCTATGTTGGCGGCGGCACACCGTCGCTGGCGGGAGAGCGTCTGGTGGAGCTTGCCCGGCGTATTTGCATGTGGTGCAAGCCCGTTGAGTTTACCTGCGAAGCTAATCCTGAGTCGCTGACCGCCGAGCTTGCCGCTGCGCTTACCAAGGTTGGTGTCACACGTGTCTCTCTGGGTGTGCAAACGCTCGATAATGCCGAACTTACCGCCATCGGCCGTATTCACGATGCCGATCGGGCGCTCGCTGCCATCACGACGGTTAAGGACGCTGGACTCGATGTGTCGTGCGACCTTATGTGCGGCCTTCCCGGGCAGACCGCAGCGAGTTGGAAGCGCACGCTCGATGGCATGTTGACAGCGGCGCCGCATCATGTGTCGGTGTACCCGCTCACGCTCGAGGAAGGCACGCCGCTCTACCGCATGGCGTGTTACGACGAGTCGCTCGAGCCCGACGAGGATTTTCAGGCTGCGTGCATGGAAGCGGCGCGCGAGCGTCTTGGTGCGGCCGGCTATCACCCGTATGAGGTGGCAAGCTATGCACTCGACGGACATGAGTGCTCGCATAACATCGCCTATTGGACCGGACGGGGCTATCTGGGCCTGGGTCGCTCTGCCGCGGGCATGCTCGACGCCGAGGATTTCGATCGCTTGGCCGGGCTTTATCCCGACGTGCCCGCTCGCGGCGATGCGTATCGCGTGCGTCTGGTGCAACGCGACGATGCCGCGACGACGTTTGATGCCGAGTATCTCTCGCAGCGCGAGGCGGCGGCGGAGGATTTGATGCTCGCCTGCCGCATGACGCGTGGCATTGGGCCCGACCTGTTGGTTCGCTCGGCAAGCGTGATTCCTGCAGACGAGCTGGCGGCGTCCTGCGACCGTGCGCTCGAGTTGGGCCTTGCCACCTGGGTACCCGATAATGTCGAGGGGCATGCGGGGCGCATCACCTCAAAAGATGTTGTAGCAGGTCGCGCCCGCGCCCGTTTAGCGCCCACCCACTTGGGCTGGCTCGATGGAAATATGCTGTTCGAGCTGTTTTGGGGTCTAGCTTAGGCCGCTCGGGTAGAATTACCGCAATATATACGCTGCTGTGAGCAGGAGGTTGCCGCGCATGGCGACGATGAACGAAAAAGATTACTACGAGATCTTGGGTGTCTCCAAGGACGCCACCTCGCGTGATATCCAGAAGGCCTTTCAGCAAAAGGCCCGCAAGCTCCATCCGGACGTCAACAAAGAGCCGGATGCCGAGGAAAAGTTTAAAGAGGTTTCCGAGGCCTATGCCGTGCTTTCGGACGAGCAGAAGCGTGCGCGCTATGATGCCATGCGCTCGGGCAATCCCTTCGCCGGCGCTCCTTCTGCTTCGCCCTATGGCGGCGGCTACGCCGGCAGCGCAGGCTATGGCAATCCCTTTGAGGGCGGCTTTCCCTTTGGTGGCGCCTGGGGCCAGCAGCGTCGCAGCCAGGCTGCCTATAATCCCGAGAACGGCGCCAACGTGGTGGTCGATATTAAGCTCGACGCCAAGGAGGCCAAGGGCGGTGCCCGCAAGACCGTCCGCTATACGCGCTTCGATACCTGTGGTCATTGCGGAGGCTCGGGCTCTGTCTCGTCCGAGCATGCACATACCTGTCCGAGCTGCGGCGGTCGCGGCCACATCGACGTCGACCTGTCCTTCCTGTTTGGTGCCGGAACGTTCCAGTCGGTCTGCCCCGAGTGCGGCGGTTCCGGTAAGGTCGTCGCCGACCCCTGCCCCTATTGCGGTGGCAGCGGGCGGACCCGTGTGACCTCCGAGCAGACGATTGAGTTTCCCGCCGGCACGCATGATGGCGACGAGGTCCATATTGACGGCATGGGTCACGCCGGCACCAACGGTGCCTCGGGCGGCGATTTGGTCGGGCGCGCCCATGTCGAGGCCGAACGCCTGGAGGGCAAGGCTCGTACCGGTTTTTACCTGATGGGCATCGTGGCGCCTTTTTTGGTGCTGTCGGCCATCTCGGGCGTGTTCTCGGCCTTTGCCATGATGTGCTTTGTTCCGTTTGCCATGGGCTTGTTCATGGTGCTCTCGGACGGCGTGCTTCACCGCAGCCTGCTGTGGTGGAAGCGCGGCGCGATGCAGTTTGCCAACGGTTTTGCCAACGGATTTATGTTTGCTCTCGTGTCGGTTTGGTTTGCGAGCTGCTCGCAACGTGCCATGCTTTCGCCCTACGCAATGCAATAACATCAAACCCTTTGTTTGCGGTCGGCCCAGCTTGGGTATAGGACGCACTGTGACAATAATGAAAGTCGGAAGGATTCGGTCGTGTCGGAAAATAGGGATTACTACGAGGTACTTGGCGTCGACAAGGATGCCGACGCGCGGACGATTAAGCGCGCGTTTCTAAAGAAGGCCCGTATCGTACACCCGGACGTTTCGGACGACCCCGATGCCGAGGCCAAGTTCAAAGAGCTCAACGAGGCATATTCCGTTCTTTCCGACGAGCAGAAGCGTGCAAACTACGATCGCTACGGTTCGCCCGACGGCCCCGGTGGCTCCGGCTATGTCGACATTAACGATATCTTTGGCGGCATGGGCATGGACGACCTCTTTTCGTCGTTCTTTGGCGGCGGTGCCGGCGGTGGCGCCCGAAATCGCCGCGAGCGTCGTCGCGGCCGCGATATGGCCATCTCCCTTTCGGTGACCCTTGAGGAGGCGGCGCTCGGTTGCAAAAAGACGATCAGCTATGACCGCCTTGCCCCCTGTGATGATTGCAATGGCACCGGTAGGGCCGAGGGTGCGGCCGAAAAGCAGTGCAGCCGTTGCCACGGCACGGGCTATGTCACGACGGTCCAGCGCTCGTTCCTGGGTCAGGTTCAGTCCTCTTCGCCTTGCCCCGACTGCCATGGCGAAGGCACGGTCATCGACCATCCCTGCGAGACCTGCGACGGTCAGGGCCGCACGCCTTCGCACGAAAAGATCGACATCGATATCCCCGCTGGCGTCTCGACCGGTCGTCAGCTGCGCGTGAGCGGCTTTGGCGAGGCAGGCCTTCGTGGTGAGCCCTCGGGCGACCTGATCGTCAACGTGCGCGTCGCCGATCACGAGCGTTTTAAACGCAACGGCGACGACCTGTACCTCGTGAGCGATATCTCGATTGCGCAGGCTGCGCTCGGCTGCGAGATTAAGGTTGAGGGCATTTTGCCCGACGAGATCGTCAAGGTGTGCGTCCCCGCCGGTACGCAGTACGGCGACACCGTGAGTGTCAACAACTACGGTATGCCCCGTATCGGCGGTGGCGGCTCGCGTGGACGCTTGATCGTTCAGCTGCGCGTGCTCGTCCCCACGAACCTTTCCGCCAAGCAGCGCGAGCTGCTCGAGGCTTTCGCCGCCGAGTCGGGCGACGATGTCGCTTCCGGCAAGAAATCGGTGACCGATCGCATTAAGAGCGCTCTCGACGACATCCTCGATTAAGGAGCCCGCGTGCTCGCACCTCATATCTCTGTTGTCAACCTCGGCTGCCGTGTCAACCGGGTTGAGTCCGACCGTATCACTGCCGATCTTATGCGCCTGGGTTTTGCAATGGTGGAGCCTCAGGATGCGGAGCTGATCGTCATTAACACCTGTGCCGTTACGGGCGAGGCCGAGGCCAAGACCCGTAAGGCCGTCCGCCATGCGCTGGCTCATCCAAAAGAGCCCTATGTGGTCGTGACCGGGTGCGTTGTCAATTTGCACCCCGAGGAGCTTCTGGAGCTTTCGGACCGTGTGATCGCGGAGCCGTCTAAGATCGATGTCGCCGAACGCGTTTGCGAGGTGCTGGGCGTTGAGTCCGATAGCGTGGCCGCCTGTAGCGACGGCGATGTGGTCGACGCGCTCGGTCGCTCGCGTCTGGGTGTGAAGATCCAGGACGGCTGCAACCATCGTTGCACCTATTGCATTGTGTGGAAGGCCCGCGGCCCCGAGCGCTCCGTGCCGGTCGAGTCTGTGCTCGAACAAGTTCGTGAGGCTCAGGAGGCCGGCGTGCCCGAGGTGGTGCTGACGGGCGTGAACCTGGGCGCCTACGATGGCAAGAGTGCGACCGACGAACACGTCGAGATCGATGAGCTGCTCGAGGCAATCATGGAGCGTACGTCTATTCCTCATGTGCGCATTTCCTCGGTCGAGCCCATGGATATCTCCGAGCCCCTGCTTAAGGTCATGGCGCGCTATCCGCAGCGCATCGCCCCGTTTTTGCACCTGCCCGTGCAGTCTGGCTGTACGGCGACCCTGCATCGCATGGGCCGTCCCTATAGCGCCGAGGCATTTGAGGAGACGGTGCGTATGATCCGCGCCAACTTGCCTCAGGCGTCCCTTTCGTGCGACGTTATCGTCGGTTTTCCCGGCGAGACGGACGCGGAATTTGAGGAGTCGCTGGCGCTGTGCCGTCGCGTGGGCTTTTCGCGCATGCATGTCTTCCGCTATAGCAAGCGTCCCGGTACCCTTGCTGCCGACATGCCCGACCAGGTGCCGCCTGAGGTTATGGCTGAGCGCAGCCGTCGTATGCGAGCCGCGGCGCAGGAACTCGCCATTGCCGACGCCCGCCGTCGCGTGGGCACCGTCGAGCGTGCCGTGCTCGAGTATGACGACAACCTGACGCTCGGTTCGTTCCATCATGCCCGTCTTGACGATACCTGCGGACTCACAGCCCCGTGCCTGCTCGATGTTGCTATCATCGGAGTCGATGATTCCGGCTTGGTCCATGCACGCAGGGAGGTTCATGGAAGCCTCGAAGATTAGACTTACCGTTCCCGATGGAATTGATCCCTCGCGCGTTTTGGGTGCCGGCGACGGCGTCCTTCGTGCGCTCGAGAGCTTGGTTCGCGCCCACGTGGTCGCCCGTGGCGACCGTATCGCCGTGTGCGGTGACCCGGACGAGGTCGAGCTCGTGGCGCGCTTTTTCGAGCATGCTTTTCGCGAGGTTGCCGCCGGACGGACGCTGTCTGTCGACGATGTCTCACGCTGCCTGGCCGTCTTGCGCGACGGTGAGTACGGGGCTACGTCGCTTCGCGATGATGTGCTGCTTTCGTATCGCGGTCGTGCCATTCGCCCCAAGACGCTCGGTCAAAAGCGCTATGTGGATGCCATCCGCTCGCATACCATCACGTTTGGCTTGGGTCCTGCCGGTACCGGTAAGACCTATCTGGCCATGGCGCTTGCCGTTGCCGCACTCAAGCGTCACGAGGTGGGCCGTCTGATCTTGACGCGTCCGGTTGTCGAGGCGGGGGAGAACTTGGGCTTTTTGCCCGGTACCCTCGAGGAAAAGATCGATCCCTACATGCGTCCGCTCTACGACGCTCTTTTTGACATGATGGATCGCGAGCGCACCGATGAGCTTATGGAGCGTGGCGTGATCGAGATCGCCCCGCTTGCCTACATGCGCGGTCGTACGCTGAGCGATGCCTTCGTCGTGCTCGACGAGGCTCAAAATACCACGCCCGAGCAGATGAAGATGTTCCTGACGCGCTTGGGCTTTAACTCCAAGTTTGTGATTACCGGTGACCTGAGCCAGCGTGACTTGGTAGGTCGTCGCGGCGGTCTTGCCGACGTTGAGCAGATTTTGGGTCGTGTCGACGATGTCGCGTTTTCGCACCTCGAGCGTGCCGACGTGGTGCGTCACGCCCTGGTGGGGCGAATCGTCGAGGCATATGATGCTTATGATGACGTGCGCGAGAAACGCGTGCGCGACCGAAAGGAGTCCCGTTGAGTGTATTGATCAGCAACGATGCCGAGCTCGATACGCTGCTTGACGCGCGGGAGGTAGAGCACATCTGCGAGGTCGTGCTTGCTGCCGAGGGCGTTGAGCGAAAAGTCGAGATTTCCCTTTCGTATGTCGATGAGGATGAGATGTACGAGCTCAACCACGAGTGGCGCGGTATCGACCGTACCACCGATGTCCTCTCGTTTGAATGCGACTCGGCCTTTGACGAGGATATCCCAGCCGACGAGACGCTCGAGCTCGGCGATATCATCTTGGCCCCGCAGGTCATTGCCCGTCAGGCTCCCGGCTTTGGCAATAGCCCTGCCGATGAGTGCCGCCTGATGCTCGTGCATGGCATGTTGCATTTACTGGGCTACGATCATATCGTGGACGACGAGGCCGAGGTCATGGAGGCCCGCGAGGACGCCATCCTGCGCGATTTGGCGCTCGAGCGCGGCGAGGACCCCAAGCTGGTTCACGTCGGCCCCATCACCAACCATGCCCACGACTAGGAGCCGTCTATGATTCCCGGATCGAACAAGGACCATCCGTCCTTTTTAAAGTCGTTCTCCTACGCCATGGAGGGCTTCGTTACCGCCGTCAAGACCGAGCGTAACATTAAGGTCATGCTCGTGGCGGGTGTGTGCACTGTTATTGCCGGCTGCATCGTGGGGCTCGACATTGCCGAGTGGGCTACGATTATCATTTGCTGCGGCCTGGTGATTCACGGCGAGCTGTGCAACACCGCCATGGAGGCGATTGTCGATTTGGCGACCCAGGAGTTCCATCCGCTGGCAAAGCGTGCAAAGGATATCGCCGCCGCCTCCGTATACGTTCTTTCCATCACCGCCGCGATTGTGGGCTTGTTGGTATTTGCCCACGCGCTCGGCTTTATTTAGAAAGGGATCTTCATGTCCGACAATATGCAGCCTATCGATGAAACGCTGGACGACGAGCCCCTGGATGCTGTGGATGCCGAAGCGACTGAGGCTTGCGAGGTCGAGGAGTTCGACCCGTTTGAGGGCATGAGTGACGAGGAGCTCGACGCCCTGTGCGACGAGGACGACAGCCTCGCGGGCTTTGGCGACGTTGAGCCCGGTTTCCGCAGCGGCTTCGTGGCCCTGGTCGGTCGCCCCAACGCCGGTAAGTCCACGCTGCTCAACGCCTGCTATGGCAAAAAGGTCGCCATCACCTCGCCGGTGGCCCAGACGACCCGCCGTCGCATGCGCGCCGTCGTCAATCGCCCCGGTTACCAGCTGGTTTTTGTCGATACCCCGGGTATTCACAAACCCAAGGACGGCCTGGGGTCCGAGCTCAACAAGAGCGCGCTGTTCGAGCTGAACGATGTCGATGTCGTCGCGTTTTTGATTGATGCCACCAAACCGATCGGCAGGGGAGACGCCTGGGTTGCCGAGCGCGTTAGATGCGCCCGTTCCAAGAAGGTCCTGGTGCTCACCAAGGCCGATGAGGCCGATCCCGCACAGGTCATGGAGCAGCTTAAGGCCGCCCACGAGCTCATGGAATATGACGATGAGATCGTGACGTCGTCGGTCAAGAACTTTAACGTCGATGCCTTCATCGAGACCGTTGCGCACTTTTTGCCCGAGGGCCCGCGTTGGTTCCCCGAGGACATGGGTACCGACGCTTCCGACGAGACGCTCGTTGCCGAGTTTGTGCGCGAGAAGGTCTTGCGCCGCACCCGTGATGAGATTCCGCACTCCGTTGGCGTAATCTGCGATGCGCTCGAGCAGACCAAGAAGGTGCTGCGCGTGCATGCCACCATTTACGTCGAGCGCGAGGGCCAAAAGGGCATCATCATCGGTAAGGGCGGCGAGATGATCAAGCATATCGGCATCGACGCCCGTCGCGATCTTGAGCGCATCTTTGGCACGCAGGTCTTTTTGGAGCTGGATGTGAAGGTAAAGGCCGGCTGGCGTGACGACGAGGCCCAGATTCGCCGTTTTGGCTACAACGCCGAGGACTAAGGGCGCGCGGCGCTCATGGCAGGCTCACGGACATATCGCACAAAGGTACTCGTCCTCGATAAGACCAAGCTCAAGGAGACCGATCTGATCTTGACGATGCTTGATGAGCGTGGTCGGCAGGTCCGTGCCGTGGCAAAGGGCGCGCGCAAACCCGGCGGGCGCCTGGCGGCGCGCTGCGAGCTGTTCTGTACCGTCGATATGCTGCTCGCGCACGGACGGTCGCTCGACGTGGTTTCCCAGGCCGAGCTTATGGAGGCGCCGCTCGGCGCCGCGCCCGATTACGAGACGACCTGCGCCGCAAGCGCGATCGCCGAGGTCGCGCGCGTGTGCTCGTTCGAGGACGCCGAGGACCCGTTTACCTTTGCCATTACGCAGCGAGCACTTGCCCTGGTGGGCAGCAGGCTCGACACGGCACATATGGACCTGCTTGTGGCGGCATATGTATTTAAGCTGCTGTCGCACGTTGGCTATCGACCCGATTTTTCGGCCTGCGTACTGTGCGGAGACCCCATGCTGTCGTATTTTTCGCCCCAGGCGGGCGGGCTCATGTGCGGGTCGTGCGCGTCGAGCGTTCCGGGTGCCGAGCTGGTGTCGACCGGCGAGGTCGCATGGCTGCGCGCCCTCATGTCCATGACCTTCGATGCGCTCATGGCCGAGAGGGTCGATCCCCATACTGCCGCCTTTTTGCTGGGGCTTTCGCATGTTTGGGCTGCGACGCACACCGATCAGCGTCTTCGCGCGATGGAATTCATGTTGGGTCGGTGATGATGGGCATACGCGGTCCGCTTGTGGTAACATACCGACCTGTTGGTACCTCGACCTTGGATGCTCGCTCCACCGGCGGCTTCCCAGTCCGAGGCGAATAGAGTCGCCCGCGGGCGACGCGAAACGAAAGGTGAAACAATGACTGTTTCCAAAGAGCGCAAGGCGGAGCTGACTGCCCAGTTCGGTAACACCCCGGTCGACACCGGCAACCCCAAGGTTCAGGTCGCCATCCTGACCGAGCGCATCAAGGAGCTGACCGAGCACATGAAGTCCCACCAGAAGGACTTCCACACCCGTCGTGGTCTGCTCATGCTCGTCGGTCGCCGTCGTCGTCTTCTCTCCTACATCAAGAAGAACGACGTCGTCGAGTATCGTGAGCTCATTAAGGCTCTGGGCATCCGCGACAACATCCAGTAAGGATTTGTACATGCTAAGAGCGTCCTGCGCAGCGGGGCGCTCTTTTTGTGTAAGGGCGTGAACAATCACGCTCTGAAGCGTGGCGGGGGCAGGGGGCCCGCGTCACATGAGAAGCCCGCAGGCAAGGGGCCTGCGGGGTAAAGGAGAACAATGACACTCGTATCCAAGACCTTTGAGCTGTACGGCAAGACCTACACCTTTGAGTCGGGCGAGCTTGCCAAGCAGGCCACCGGCGCCTGTCTGGTCAAGCAGGGCGACACCACGATGCTCGACACCGTGGTCGTCTCCAAGGAGCGCAAGAACTACGACTTCTTTCCGCTGACCGTCGACTTCAACGAGAAGATGTACGCTGCCGGCCGTATTCCGGGTGGCTACCTCAAGCGCGAGGGCCGTCCCAGCGAGAAGGCCACGCTCACGGCCCGCATGATCGACCGTCCTATTCGCCCGAGCTTCCCGGACGGCTTCCGCAACGAGGTGCACATCGTCGCCACCTCGCTCGTCGCCGACCAGGTCAACCCCTTCGACGTCATCAACGTCATGGGTGCCTCCCTGGCCATGACGCTCGGCGGCGTGCCCTTCGAGGGTCCTCTTGCGTGCGTGCGCATCGGCCGCAACGTGGAGACCGGCGAGTTTATCGTCAACCCCACCTATGAGGAGCGCGAGAACTCCGATCTGGACCTGGAGCTGGGCGGCTCTGCCGACTTCATCTCGATGGTCGAGGCCGGCGCCGATGAGATCTCCGAGGACGATATGCTCGCCGCCATGAAGTTTGGCCAGGAGGCCCTCGCTGCCTTCTGCCAGGCTCAGGACGAGTTCGTTGCCGAGTGGGAGCAGGTCAACGGCGCTATCGTCAAGAAGGAGTACCCGCTCGACCAGCCCGTCGAGGAGGTCCAGGAGCGCATCTTCGCCCACTACGACGAGATGGCAGCCGCCCTTCGCGACGCCGACAAGCTGTCCCGTATCGGCAAGGTCGAGGCTCTGAAGGAGTCCATCCGTGCCGAGTTCACCGAGGAGGAGCAGGCCGCTTGGGAGCGCGAGATCCCCGTGGCACTCAAGAAGCTCGAGAAGAAGGCCATGCGCACCATGGTCGTCGAGACCGGTGAGCGCGTCGACGGCCGTGCCGCCGATGAGATTCGCCCCATTATGGTGAAGGACAACTACCTGCCGCTCGTTCATGGCTCCGGCCTGTTCCAGCGCGGCCAGACCCAGGTGCTCTCCGTCCTGTCGCTCGGCATGCTCAACGAGGGCCAGCGTCTGGATACCATCGAGCCCACCGAGGGCAAGCGCTACATGCACCACTACAACTTCCCGCCGTTCTGCACCGGCGAGACCGGCCGCATGGGTAGCCCCAAGCGCCGCGAGATCGGCCACGGCAACCTGGCCGAGCGCGCCCTGCTTCCGGTGCTCCCCGACGAGAACGAGTTCCCCTACGCCATCCGCGTGGTCTCCGAGGTCATGGAGTCCAACGGCTCCTCTTCGATGGCTTCGACCTGCGGCTCCACGCTCGCCCTTATGGACGGCGGCGTGCCCATTAAGCGCCCGGTCTCCGGTATCGCCATGGGCCTGATCCAGGAGGAGGGCAAGACCGTGGTCCTGTCCGATATCCAGGGTCTCGAGGACTTCCTGGGCGATATGGACTTTAAGGTCACCGGCACCACCGAGGGCATTACCGCTCTGCAGATGGACAACAAGGCCACCGGCCTTACCTTTGACATCCTGGCCCGCGCCCTGCAGCAGGCCAAGGAGGGTCGCGCCTTCATCCTGCAGAAGATGCTCGATGTGATCCCCGAGCCGCGCCACACCACGCGCAGCACCGCTCCGCGCATCGTCTCCATCCAGGTTCCGACCGACAAGATCCGCGACGTCATCGGTTCCGGCGGCAAGGTCATCCGCGGCATCCAAGACGAGACCGGTGCTTTGGTCGACATCCAGGAGGACGGCACTGTCTTTGTCGGCGGCACCGGCGAGTCCGTCGACCAGGCTGTCGAGCGCATCAAGCTCATCATCAAGGTTCCCGAGCCGGGCGAGGAGTACACCGGTCGCGTGGTCTCCATCCAGCCCTTCGGCGCCTTTGTCAACCTGCTGCCCGGTAAGGACGGCCTGCTGCACATCTCCCGCGTCGCCAAGGGCCGCGTGGAGAAGGTCGAGGACGTCCTCAACGTGGGCGACGAGGTTAAGGTCGTCGTCATCGAGGTCGACGATCGCGGCAAGATCTCGCTCGATCGTCTGGATAAGCCCGAGGCTCCGGCTCGTGCCGAGGGTGCCTCCGAGGACGACGGTGAGCACTTCCAGCGCCGTGAGCGTCCGCGTCGCGAGCGCTCCGAGCGCAGCGACCGTCCGCGCCGTCCCGGCGACAACGGAGGCCGCAAGCCCCGCCGTCACCACGACGCCGAGTAACAGCCGTACATAAGCAGCTCAACAAGGGCGACTCCGGACAGGGGTCGCCCTTTTACTATTCCCGGCGGGGTCCGCGGGTAAAGTTTCCTGCTCTACAGTCCTGCTCGCACGGAGAGCACATTAAGTGCTCTCCGGCTCGTGCGGAACTCGCGATAAACTTTACCCGCGGCCCCCGCCGGGAATAGCAAAAGGGCTGGTGGGTGCTGCTTGCGATTTGGTTAGACATTTCTACATAGTCATCAGATTTCCGAGCTGTTGGTAGCTGAACTTTCGGCATATTCCCAGATAAAACCGACCAAAATAAACCTGTCCCTTTTTGGCAGGTCTGGGGCCATCGGGGGCCGGGGCGGGTTAAGTTTGTCGCGAGTTCCGCACGCAAAGGAAAGCACTTAATGTGCTTTCCGTCTTGCGCGGGACTGTAGAGCAGCAAACTTAACCCGCCCCGGCCCCCGATGGCCCCAGACCGGCGGGATACACGGCTGCAGATGGGGCTTTGATGCATGGGTGGTCTGTTGGTGGGCAAATGGGTATCATAATGCGGTTACTGCATCGACTCCGTGATGCATGTTTGTACGTTCCCGGCGGTCGGTTTGCCAGAAGCGCCCCGTCGGTTGTTCCAGACCCGTTTCGAAGAAAGGAAACCGCACGAACCTATGGCAGCTAAAAAATCATCTCCCTTGAAGATCATTCCGCTCGGAGGCCTTGACGGCATCGGCAAGAATATGACGGTCTTCGAGTGCGGCGACGACATGGTGCTCGTCGACGCCGGCCTTATGTTCCCCGACGACTCCCAGCCCGGTATCGATTTGGTGCTTCCCGACTACACCTATGTTCTGGAGAACGAGGAGAAGCTCCGCGGCATCATCGTCACCCACGGCCACGAGGACCATACCGGTTCGCTTCCGTACCTGCTGCAGGACCTCAACAACAAGGTGCCCATCTTCTCGAGCAAGCTGACGCTTGGTTTCATCGAGGGCAAGCTTTCCGAGTTCCGCATCCGCGCGCCCAAGTTCCGCGAGGTCAAGGGCGGTAGCCATGTCAATCTTGGTGGCATTTCGCTCGACTTCTTCTCTATGACGCACTCAATTCCGGGCGCTTTGGGCGTATTCATTCGCACCAACCAGGGCACCGTTATGCACACGGGCGACTTTAAGCTCGACCAGACGCCCATCGATGGCGTCACGCCCGATTATGCCGCCATCAGTCGCTTTGCTAAACAGGGCATCGACCTGTTGCTTTCCGACTCCACCAACGCCACGGTTCCGGGCTTTACCAAGTCCGAGGCCGAAGTCGGCCCCAACTTGCTGCACGCCATCAAGAATGCCCCGGGCCGCGTGTTCGTCGCGTCGTTCTCGAGCCATATCCATCGCCTGCAGCAGATTTGCGACGCCGCCCGCAAGTGCGGCCGCAAGGTCGTCGTGACCGGACGTTCCATGCTCACCAACACCCGCGTGGCGCGCGAGCTGGGCTACCTCAACATCGACGATGCCGATATCATCGATGCCTTCGATATCGATAACCTGCCTGACGACAAGATTGTCGTCATGTGCACCGGCTCTCAGGGCGAGCCGCTGTCGGCGCTGTCCCGCATGGCTAACGGCGAGCACAAGACGCTCTCCATCCACGAGGGCGATACCGTCATCCTCTCGGCAACGCCGGTCCCCGGCAACGAGAAGGCCGTCCAGCAGGTCGTCAACAGCCTGGCCAAGCTTGGCTGCGACGTGTGGGACAAGAACCGTGCCCTCGTCCATGTCTCGGGTCACGGCAGCCAGGAAGAGCTCAAGCTTCTGATGGCCATGGCCAAGCCCACCTACTTTATGCCGGTTCACGGCGAGGCCGTGCACCTGCGTGCCCATGCCCAGCTTGCCCGTAAGATGGGCATTAAGGATGATCACATCTTTATCCTCGATAACGGCGACACGCTCGAGATGCGCGGTGGTATTGTCAAGCGCGGCACGCCCGTCGAGTCCGGCGTCGTCTACGTCGACGGCCTGCGCATCGGTGATACCGACCCCATCGTCCTGCGCGATCGTCAGAAGCTCGCCAATGACGGTATGGTCACGGCTGTCGCCATCGTCTCGCTCAAGCACAAGAAGATCGAGGCCATCGAGTTCTCGGGCCGTGGTGTTTCTTTTGCCATCGACGATCAGTTCTCCGAGGATGCCTCCGCATCCATCATGAAGACAATCGAGAAGGGCAAGTTTAGCTTTACGAGCAGTGGCTCCGATGCCATTCGCAAGGCCGTGCGCGATTCGCTCTCCAACTTCATTTGGAGCCGTACGCGCACCCGTCCGATGATCATCCCGGTCGTCATGGAGGTTTAGTTTGGCGCGCGGATCTGCACAAAACGCCAAAGGCAATAAAGCCAACAACCAACCGGCATCTGCTAAGGGTGCCGGTTCCCATCTTCGTGCCAATAAGGGCCACGAGGCCGAGTTCGACGATGTTGAGCCCCTGATCGAGCCTTCGGCCAACCGCGATATCGCCGGCGTGGTCATTGCCGTTTTGGCGATTGCGTCTTTCATTGCCGTGATTTCTCCGGCAACGGCACCCGTGACGGCAGTGGTTGCCGGTTTCTACCATCTTGGCTTTGGCCTGGGCGCCTACGTGCTGCCGATCGTCATTTTGCTGTTTGCCGCCACGCTCTTTTTGGGTGAGGACTCGCCGCTCAACATTCGCTCGGTCGCGGGTGGCGCCGTTGTCTTTATCGCCGTCGTCTCCATTCTTTCGTTGATGGTGCCGGGCACGAGCGATTCGTGCGACCTCATGTTTGTGCCGCAAAACCTGTCTGCCTCGGGTGGCTACATCGGTGCGTTTATTGCGAGTGCGCTGCAGAATGCCCTGGGTAAACCTATCGCGATGGTGGTCCTGTTGGGTTTGGCCGTCGTTGGCTTTGTCATCATCGGCTTTTCGGTGGGTGGCGTTTTGCGCTCTGCGCGCGATCGCGCTGCCGATTTTGCCGAGCGTCGTCGTGCCGATGTCAATGCGAGCCCGTGGGGCGATGAAGAGGCCCTGTCGGTTCCCGGCATCGCCCGTCCGCACCTGAGCATTCTTCGTCAGAAGGGCTCCGATATGGCCGTGACCACGGTCATGGGCAATGACGCGGACCCGGTTTTGGACGATGACGACGAGGACGATGATCCGTTTGTCGACGTGTCCGAGGCTGTGGAGGCCGAGCGCGCCAAGACCACGCTGCTGCCGCGTCGCCATGCCAAGCATGGCAAGTCCGCGCCCAAGCTCAACACGAGTGAGCCCGACCCGTCTTGGTCCGATAGCGAAATCGAACTCACCGAGGGCGATGACGAGGATGACGAGTGTCCGCTCGATACCGCCAAGACAACTTTGCTGCCGCGTCGCCAAGACAGGCGCGGACAGGTCACCGGACAGCTTTCGATGGAAGACGACCCGGACAAGGTCGACGAGTCCGAGCCGCCGTTTGCCGTGAACCCCGTGTCTGCTGCCCCGCAGATCCCCGATTTCCTGAAACACCCCAAGGTTGCCGACGCCTCCACCCCAACGGCTTCCGCTGCTCCTGTTGCAGCCGGCGATGGGGGAGCTGACGGCACTGCTGCCGATGTCGAGGGCGAGCAAGAGGATGGCCTCAAACTCCCGCCGCTCGAAATCCTGCACGCCAACCCGCAGTCGGCGTCCGCCGCGTCTTCTGACAAGGAGTTGGAGCAGACTGCCGAGTCGCTGCAGTCCACGTTGCTGGAGTTTGGCCGTAGCGCTCGCGTCGTCGGCTGGATTGCCGGTCCCACGGTGACGACCTTTAAGCTGCAGCCCGGCGAGGGCGAGCGCGTGAGCAAGATTTCGAGCCTCGAGGACGATATCGCGCTTTCGCTTGCCGCCCAGTCGGTGCGTATCTTTGCGCCGATTCCCGGCACCTCGCTTGTGGGTATCGAGATTCCCAATCGCAAGCGCCAGAACGTTAACCTGGGCGACGTGCTTCCCTATGTGAAGGGCGGTCCGCTCGAGCTGGCCATCGGCCGCGATGCCGAGGGTACGCCGGTTGTCGCCGACCTCGCCAAGATGCCTCACCTGCTTATTGCCGGTACCACTGGTTCCGGTAAGTCGGTCATGATCAACTCCATCATCACGACCCTGCTCATGCGCGCGCTTCCCGAGGACGTTCGCTTGATCATGGTCGACCCCAAGCGCGTTGAGCTTGCCGGCTATAACGGCCTGCCCCATCTCTATGTGCCCGTGGTGACCGAACCCAAGCAGGCTGCGAGTGCCTTGCAATGGGCTGTGTCCGAGATGGAGCGTCGCCTGAAGGTCTTCGAGCGCCTCAACGTTCGCAAGATCTCGACGTATAACGAAAAGCAGGCCGCCGGCGAGTTCGAACACTACGATAACCCGCCGCAAAAGATGCCCTATCTGGTCATTATCATCGACGAGCTATCGGACCTGATGATGGTTGCCGGCAAGGATGTCGAGGCCTCGATCGTTCGTATCGCCCAGCTGGGGCGTGCCGCCGGTATTCACCTTATCGTGGCTACGCAGCGCCCCAGCTCCAACGTGGTGACGGGCCTCATTAAGGCCAACATCACCAATCGTATCGCCTTTAACGTGGCCACGGGCATCGATTCCCGCGTCATTATCGACCAGATGGGAGCCGAAAAGCTCACCGGTTTGGGCGACATGCTGTTCTCCAAGGTCGACTGGGGCAAGCCCCGCCGTATCCAGGGCTGTTTTGTCTCGGATGATGAGATCAACGAGATCGTCGAGTTCGTTAAGTCGCAAAGCGAGCCCGACTATCACGAGGAGATTCTGTCTGCCGTGGCGCCTGCTTCCATGTCCATGGCTGGTGGCGGCATTGTTCGCACGGGCGTTGCCGAGCCGCAGGATGACGACCCGCTTATCTGGGAGGCCGCCCATATTGTGGTGGAATCGCAGCTGGGCTCCACATCTGGCCTGCAACGCCGCCTCAAGGTTGGCTATGCGCGCGCCGGGCGTATTATGGACATGCTGGAAGAAAAGGGCGTCGTCGGCCCGCCCGACGGTTCCAAGCCGCGCGAGGTCCTGCTGGATGACGAAGGGCTTGCCGCGCTGGAGTCTGTCGACGCCGAGATGGTACGTGAAGATCGTGAGTTTGGAGGATTCTGATGGCTGCACGCTTTGGTGACATGCTGCTCGAGCAGCGTCGCCGGATGGGCCTTTCCATCCAGCAGGTCGCCAACACCATCAAAATCAGGCCGCAGATCATCGAGTTTTTCGAGACTGGTAACTTTGCATCGATGCCCCCGCGTGGCTATGCGCAGGGCATGATTTCGAGCTACGCTCGCTTTTTGGGGCTTAACCCGCGCGAGGTCGTCAACGCTTATTTTGACGACCTCATGGCATATGAACGCGATACCTCGCAGCAGGGCGGTCGTTTTCAGGATGCTGCCGGCTACGTTAACTCGCGTTCTTCGGTCGATAACGGTCGTTTTTTGATGGTTCAGGGTGGTCGTACGACACGGTACGGCCAGCGCCCTCCGCAGGCGGGCTATATCACCGAGACGGGCTCCAGCGAGGAAATTCGTTCTCAGCGAGATCGTTTTCGCAGTACGCCCCTGCCAGATGACCGTGCGCTTCCCGCCGCTCGCGGGTTGAGTCGCGATCCTCGCGCCGGTTACGGCGACGGTGGATACTCCGGTCGTAGCTATCGCGGAGTACCCGCCGGGCGTTCCCGCGATGGCTATTCCGACGCCGATACCACGCAGGTGACGCCGCGCCTCCGTTCGCAATCCCAGCCCTATGGGCAGCGCTCTTCGGTGCCTCGCTCTGGCCAGCGCGGCTATCAGGGCCGTGGCGAGCTTGCGCCGCGTCCGGGCCGGCGGGGTTCGCAGCGCCAGAGTAGCTATCGTGGTCGTCCCGATAGCGGTCGCGGCCGCATACCGCAGGGTAATGGTCGTGGTAGCTCCAATCGCGGACGCGGCGTTGGGCGCGCCTCTCAATACAACACGATCGATCCGCGCATTATGTACGTCGGCATCGGTGCCGTGGTGCTGCTGTTGATTTTGCTCATCGTGGTACTCCTGCGTGGTTGCGGCTCTGCTGCACCCGAGTCGACGCCCGAGACACCCGTGGCTACCAAGACGACGACTAAGAAATCTTCCAAGAAGACCGAATCCACTGACGAGGACGAAGACGCCGACGAGGCGACGGATGCGGCCGGTTCCGATGCTGCCAAGGCGACGGTGGAAAAGGAAGAGGACGAGGTCACCAAGGTCAAGGTCTCTGTTGCCAAGGGCAAGACCGCCTGGATCGAGGTCAAGGTCGACGGTAAATCGGTCTATGGCGCTCAGGCGACCGGTCCTTTTGAGCAGGAGTACACGCCCGAGTCCTCGATTGAGATCACCACGTCCAAGCCCTCCGATGTCACGGTCACCAAGAATGGTGAAAAGGTTCGCTATGACACCAAGACATCGGGTGTGGCGCGCGTGACCATTACCGTTCCCAAGAAGGAGACCGCTGACTCCGAGAACGGCGTTAATGCCGGCGGTACCGATAATGCCGACGGCACCGATGCCCAGTCTACCGTCGGCACCGACACGGCATCCGACGACCAGACAGTGAACAATACAGATGACTATTCGTACGACAGCTACTAAGGCTCCCCGTACCGAAAGGAAGAACCATGGCTAAAGATTCCAGCTTTGACGTTGTGTCCGAGGTTAACATGCAGGAGGTCGATAACGCCTTCCAGCAGACCGCCCGCGAGATTTCCCAGCGCTATGACCTTAAAGACTCCGGCGCCACCATCGAGCTTTCGAAGGGCGACAAGCTCTTTACGATTAACGCTCCGGCCGATTTTGTCTCCAAGCAGATCATCGATGTTTTGAGCTCCAAGCTCATCAAGCGCGGTATCGACCTCAAGGCTGTCTCTTGGGACACCCCGCAGGCGGCTTCGGGCGGTACCGTGCGCGTGCTCGGTCATATCGTCGAGGGCATCGACCAGACGACCGCAAAGAAGATCAATAAAGACATCAAGGATCAAAAGCTTAAGGTCAAGGTGACCATCGAGGCCGATAAGCTGCGCGTTTCCTCGGCTTCTAAGGACGCTTTACAGACGGTGATTCAGTTCCTGCGCGACCAGGACTACGGCCAGCCGCTGCAGTTTACCAACTACCGCTAATTTACTCGAAAGGACCGCTCTCCAACATGGATACTCCGTTGGGTTCCGTACTCTATATCACGCTTGGCTGCGCCAAGAACGAGGTCGATACCGACCGCATGCGTTCGCTGCTGACCGCTGCGGGCTACGAGGAGGCATTCGATCCTCAGGATGCCGATATCGCCATTGTCAATACGTGCTCGTTTCTTACCTCGGCGACGTCTGAGAGCATCGAGACCACGCTCGAGCTCGCTAACGAGGTGCAGGACGGCGTTCGCTCCTGCCCCATTGTCATGTGCGGTTGCGTGCCGTCTCGTTACGGCGACGACCTGCCCGACGAGCTGCCCGAGGTCGCGGCATTTGTGAAGGCCGATGAGGAAGACGGTATCGTCTCTGTCATCGATGGCGTTCTTGGTGTGGAGCGTGAAATCGCTGCCTATATCCCGCAGGTCAAGCGTACCGTCGAGGGCGCTGTCGCCTACGTCAAGATCTCCGATGGCTGCAATCGTTTTTGCAGCTTCTGCATGATTCCCTACATTCGCGGTCGCTATCATTCGCGCAATGCCGAAAGCATTATCTCCGAGGTGCGCGACCTGGTTGCCGGCGGTGTGCGCGAGATCGTGCTGATCGGCCAAGACACGGGCATTTGGGGCACCGACTTTGCCGATGAGGAGACCGCTGAGGCCTCACCGCGCAATCTGGCGCAGCTGCTGCGTGCCGTCGCCGAGGCTGTGCGCCCGCACAACGTCTGGGTTCGCGTGCTCTATCTGCAGCCCGAGGGCATGACCGACGAGCTTATCGAGACGATTCGCGATACGCCCGAGGTATTGCCCTATATCGATATCCCCGTGCAGCACTGCGACGCGCGCATCCTCAAGGCCATGCGTCGCTCCGGTTCGCGTCAGGAGCTCGAGGAACTGTTCCGCGATCTTCGTGATCGTATCCCCGGCATCGTGATTCGCTCCACGGCCATGGTCGGCTTTCCGACCGAGACCGACGACGAGTTCCGTGATCTTATCGACTTTATGGACACCGTCGGCTTTGACTATACGAGCGTCTTTGCCTACTCGCGGGAGGAGGGCAGCCTGGCCGCCAATATGGAGGGCCAGGTCGATGAGGAGGTCAAGCTCGAGCGCGCCCAGGAGGCCATGGATCTGGCCGAGTCGCTGGGTTTTGCCGCCACGGCAGCCCATGTGGGCGAGCGCGCCCAGGTAATCGTCGACGGTATCGAGGAGACCGAGGACGGCGCCGAGCTGATCGGTCATGCCTGGTTCCAGGCGCCCGATTCCGATGGCGCGGTGCATCTGGACGCCAGCGAGGCGTCCGTGGGCGATATTTTGACCGTCGAGTTTACCGATAGCTTCTGCTATGAGCTTATCGGCCATGTTGTGGAGTAGGAGAGCGTCGTGGCAAACGAGAGCAATAAGGAACTGACGAGCGTTTGGACGCCCGCCAACATCGTGACGTGCGTTCGCATCGTCTTTATTCCGGTGTTCATGATCGTCTCGGCCCTGTCTCACGGGGGCGTTGCCGGTACGGACTGGAGCACCTTCGACGGCCCGCTCGCCGCCGCTGCCTTCATTCTGTATGTGATCCTGTCGTGCACCGATAAGGTCGACGGCTATCTGGCGCGCTCACGCAACGAGATCACCGATTTCGGCAAGTTCTTGGACCCCATCGCCGACAAGTTGCTGGTGTTCTCGGCCTTGCTGCTGTTCTTGGATTTTGGCGCGGTGACCGTGTGGTCCGTGTTCATTATCCTGTTCCGCGAGCTGTTGGTGAGCGCACTTCGCATGGTCGCGAGTGCTGCCGGTGTGGTCGTTGCCGCCGATAAGCTCGGCAAGTACAAGACGGCGACCACGATGGTCTCCATCTGTGGCTATCTGTGCGTCTTTGCGATGGCCGGTCTTCAGCTGGGGCCGGCGTCGCTGCTGCTCGGTGTCTATTCGGTGTCGCGCTTCCTGTACGTCATCGCCGTCATTTTGACCATTATCTCGGGGGCCCAGTACTTCTGGAACTGCCGTAAGATCGTCTTTTCGGTCTAGGTCCTGGTGGGTATGACGGAGCCTTATTTGCAGATCGCCGCAAACAACGAGGAGCTGGCGCGCGATATTGTCGAGCGCGCGAGTGCCTGTGGCGTGACGGTGTCGACGGCGGAGTCGCTGACGGCGGGCATGATCGCCTCGACGATTGCCGATATCCCGGGTGCCTCGGCGGTGCTTTGTGGCGGTGCGGTGACCTACTGCGATGAGATCAAACATCGCGTGCTCGGCGTCGAGCAGGAAACGCTCGATCGGTTTAGCGCCGTTTCGCATCAGACGGCGCGGGAGATGGCCGCGGGCTCGCTGGACCTCTATCAGAGCGATGTCGCCGTGAGCGCAACGGGCTACGCTGGGCCCGGCGGCGGTACCGAGCAAGACCCCGCCGGCACGTTCTATATCGGCTGGGCGTATCGCGCGGCCGATGGGGGAGCGACGGTCGTTGAGTCTGCGCGCTGTCACTACGAGGGTGATCGGTCGTGCGTCCGTGCCTATGCGGTCGCTGAGGCTTTGGAACGCATTGTCCGCGTGCTCAATTCCATGGAATAGAAGTGTTTTAAGGGGCCTTAGGGCCCCTTAATTGTGGAGATAGGGACCTTTGGCAAGGAATGCGCTTGCGCTGGCACATGTCTTTAATTTGTACGAACACTCGTATTTGCGATTGGCATGGTCAAGCGTTTGGTCGGTGATTGGTCGGCGTTTGGTCGGGTTTTGGAATGGACGGGTGCATATGATGAACCTGAACGGTTGACCACGAACAGCCGTTCGTTTATCATCGATTCAGGTTGTTAAGAGGAGGGCTATTCATGGCCAAGAATTCAGGTCCCGTACGTACCGTTCATACGCGCACGACGGGTAAAGAGCGCGACGAGATGATCGCCACTACCAAGGCCGAGATCGAGAAGAAGTTCGGCCAGGGTTCTATTATGAGGTATGGCGACGGCGGTCCCGAGCTCGAGGTCGAGGCTATTCCGACGGGCTCTCTGGCGCTCGACGCCGCCTTGGGTATCGGCGGCGTGCCGCGCGGCCGTATCGTTGAGATTTATGGCCCCGAGTCCTCCGGTAAGACAACGCTTTCGCTTGAGATTCTTGCAGAGGCGCAGGCCATGGGCGGTGTCGTGGCTTTTATCGACGCTGAGCATGCGCTTGATCCCACCTACGCCGCGCGCATCGGCGTCGATATCGACGAGGTGCTGATTTCCCAGCCCGATACGGGCGAACAGGCGCTCGAGATCGTTGACATGCTTGTGCGTTCCGGTGCCATCGACGCCATCGTCGTCGACTCTGTTGCCGCTTTGACTCCACGTGCCGAAATCGAGGGCGAGATCGGTGACACGACGGTGGGTCTGCAGGCTCGCTTGATGAGTCAGGCGCTCCGCAAGCTCGCCGGCTCGCTTGCCAAGTCCAACACAACCTGCATCTTCATTAACCAATTGCGCGAGAAGATCGGCGTCATGTTCGGCAACCCCGAGACCACCACAGGCGGCCGCGCACTCAAGTTCTTCTCTTCCGTGCGTATCGATATTCGTAAAATCGATACCATCAAGCTCAAGGACGAGGTTATCGGCAATCGCGTACGTGCCAAGGTCGTTAAGAACAAGGTGGCTGCTCCGTTCCGCTCGGCCGAATTTGACATCATGTATGGCACCGGCATTTCTAAAGAGGGCTCGATTCTGGATATGGCTGTCGAGTGCGGCATATGCAAAAAGATGGGGTCTTGGTTTGCCTATGGTGAGGACAAACTCGGCAACGGTCGCGAGGCCGCTAAGACGTTCCTGCGCGAGCATCCCGATTGCGCCGACGAGATCGAGCACAAGGTTCGCCTTGCCTGCGGTCTTGAGTATGACGATGATGCCCCCTCCGAGGTTGAGTTGACCGATCAGCCCGCCCCCGAGGAGTTTGACGAGCTGTATGCCATCGATGGCTCCGCGATGCTCGACGATGACGACGAGTAACGGATGCCGACATGTCGTATACGGTGACCGAGGCTAGGGTCGTTTTTCCGGATAAGAAGACGGCCTCCTCGTTCTCGAGCGGTTATGCGTCTAAAAAGCCCTGTGCACATATCGATTGCGATCTGGAGGGCGGTTTTGAACGGTCCATTTGGATTCCCGTGCGTGTGGCACGTGTGTACGTTCAGAACCGCCTCGATCTTCCCTGCGACTGGGATGACTTTCGCGAGGCGGTGAAGCTTATCGAATGCAAATGTGCGCTCACCATGGTGACCGAGATGCTTTCGCGTCGTGATCATGCTACGGGCGAGGTGCGCGATAAGTTGGCGCGCTATGGCTTTCGTCAGCCCGCGATCGACTTTGCCGTCAATCGTGCCATCGAGTACCGTTTTTTAGATGAGAACCGCTTTTGCTCGTACTTTATCGAGGAGCGTAAACGTCGTGGTTGGGGACAGCGCAAAATCGAGACTGAACTCAAGCGTCGCCATGTTGCACTTGATGAGATTCCAGGGTATCCCGAGGCTTATTTTGCCGAGGATGACGACTTGGCTCGCGCATCGGCTTTGCTCGCTAAGCGTCGCGTTCCCGAGGCACGTGCATTTGAAAAGCTCGTCAGATTTTTGATGGGCAAGGGCTTTTCCTATCACATTGCCGCGGATGCCGTTAAGGCGCGCCTTGATGCCTTAAGCGAGAAATGCGACGTTTAAGCATGCGCACGTTACGCTCCTGCCGTTCACCGCTCGATAGGCGCCGTGCTGGGTGCGTTAATTTGACAGTTGTTGCGGTTCAACGTAGGATAATTACTGTCATTTGCATTGTGATATGTGCTCATCTGCGATGAGTTTGTTTATATGTTTATCTGTATCCGACCCGCATAAGCTGCGCCCATATTACTCAAATGTCGCGAGCCGTTCGTATGGACGGTTCGCTTTGTTGTGTAACGAATCCATAAAAAGGAGTGAGCATGCCGCCTATCATTGCAGCGCTCGTTGGCATTGTTTTGGGTGCCATCGTCGCCATTGCCTACATGCGCACCGCCAAGCAGGGTAGTCTTCACGAGGCCGAAGAAAAGATTCAGTCGGCACACGCGCAGGCAGAGTCCCTGATCGGTGATGCTAAGCGTCAGGCCGAGACCCTCAAAAAAGAGGCTCTGCTCGAGGCTAAGGAAGAGATCATCAAGAACAAACAGGCCGCCGAGGCCGAGGACAAGCAGCGTAAGAGCGAGATTCGCGCGCTCGAAAATCGCGTGATGCAGCGCGAGGAATCGCTCGACCGACGCAACGATGCGCTCGATAAGCGCGAGCATCAGCTGTCCAGCCAGGCCGGTCAGGTCGAGAAGCGCTCTCGCGAACTTGAGGAGCTTTGCGCCAAGCAGACCTCCGAGCTCGAGCGTATTGCCGACCTTACGCGCGAGGATGCTCACAAGGAGCTGCTCGACAAGGTCCGCGGCGAGGTTACCCATGAGGCGGCCACCATTATCCGTGAGTCCGAGCAACAGGTCCGTGCCGAGTGCCACAAGACCGCTCAGGAGATTCTCTCCCTGGCGATCCAGCGCTGTGCTGCCGACCATACCGCCGAGGTCACCGTCACGTCCGTTCATATTCCCTCCGATGACCTTAAGGGCCGCATCATCGGTCGCGAGGGTCGTAACATCCGTACTTTCGAGCAGGTTTCCGGCGTCAACCTTGTGATCGACGACACCCCCGAGACTGTCGTGCTTTCGAGCTTTGATCCGGTCCGTCGTGAGACCGCCCGCGTGGCGCTCGAGAACCTCATTGCCGACGGTCGTATTCACCCCGCCCGCATCGAGGAGATGTACCAGAAGGCCGCTGACTTGGTTCAGCAGCGTGTGCTCGAAGCCGGCGAGCAGGCCGCCTTCGATACCGGAATCCACGACCTGCATCCCGAGATCGTCAAAACCCTGGGCGCTCTGCGCTACCGCACCTCGTTTGGTCAGAACGTGCTACAGCACTCGCTTGAGGTCTCTGACCTGTGCGGCATCATGGCCTCCGAGCTTGGTCTGGATGTTGTGACCGCCAAGCGCGCGGGTCTTCTGCATGACCTGGGCAAGGCCATCGACCACGACGTTGAGGGTCCGCATGCTGTGATTGGCGCCGAGCTTGCCCGCCGTTATGGCGAGAAGCCCGTTATCGTCCACGCGATCGAGGCCCATCATGCCGATGTCGACCCCAACACGGTGCTCGACGTTCTGGTCCAGGCTGCCGATGCCGTTTCCGCTTCTCGTCCCGGCGCCCGTCGCGAGTCGGCCGAGAGCTACATCAAGCGCCTTGAGAAGCTCGAGGAGATTGCCAACTCTCATGACGGCGTCGAGCGTACCTATGCTATGCAGGCCGGTCGCGAGGTCCATGTCATGGTTCAGCCGGACAAGATTTCCGATGCCCAGTCCACGGTGCTTGCGCACGATATCGCCCATCAGATCGAGGAAGAGATGGAGTATCCCGGTCAGGTGCGCGTTGTCGTGATTCGCGAGAGCCGTGCCGTCGATATCGCTAAATAACATGAACGACGCGAACGAGCTCATCTCATTTATCGCGTCGATGTCGGGGGAGGGCAGCCTTCGCGTCGAGGAAAACCTTGGCGAGGGGTATGTCCGCCTCCGCGTTTCGGAGGCCGAGCGCCGTCAGGCCAAGCATGACATTCAGCATGTAGAGGACATTGTCATCGAGATGCTGCGTAATGCTCGCGATGCCGGAGCCGATAAGGTCTATCTAGCCATGACCAAGGAGGAGGGTGTTCGTACCCTCCTCTTCCTGGATAACGGTTCGGGTGTGCCGCAGGATATGCAGGAGCGTATCTTCGATGCCCGTGTCACCTCCAAGCTCGAGAGCATGAAGATGGACCGTTGGGGTGTTCACGGTCGTGGTATGGCGCTGTTCTCTATCAAGCAGAACACCGATGAGGCACGCGTTGTTACATCGGGCGTCGATTTGGGCTCAGCGTTTAAAGTGTGCGTTGATACCGATCGCTTGGCTGAGCGCGCCGACCAGTCGAGCTGGCCTCAGGCGGTTAAAGGCGAAGACGGCCGCTATGTATGCGCTCGCGGTCCTCACAACATCATTCGCGCAGCCTGCGAGTTTGCCCTTGAGGAGCTGCGCGACTGCGACGTGTATCTGGGCTCTCCGTCCGAGATCGCTGCGACCCTGTACGCCCAGGCTTCCAGTCGTCTCGATTCGTCACGCCTGCTCTTTATCGATGACGAGTGTGAGCTTCCGGTTATCGATCGTTTGGGTCTCGCTTCGGATGCCGAGGATTTTATCCGGATTTGCTCCGGGCTGGGTCTCGAGATGTCCGAGCGTACTGCCCATCGTATTCTTTCGGGACAGATTAAGCCCGTTCGCGGCGTGTGTGCGCGCCTGCTGCGCGAGCGCGATTCCACCTCGCATTTGCCGGCTCCAGTCGATCTTGCCAAGGACCGTCGAGGCCTTCGCATTGCCAAGGATGATATGGCGCAGTTTTCGCGTGCTGTTGAGCGCGACTTCAATGACCTCGCCGCCCGGTATTACCTCAATCTGTGCGGCGACCCTAAGATTCGCGTTTCACGTGATCGCATCACCGTGACGTTCGATTTTGCCAAAGAGGAGTAGCATCTTTACCGAGTCCGCTCGGTACGATACAGTTATTGCAGTTAAAACGTACTTTTAAACGCAGGAGTTTCTTCATGGATTGCCTGAAGGTATCAAGCAAATCATCGCCCGCGTCCGTTGCCGGCGCCATTGCCGGTATGGTCAAAGATGGCGTTCCCGTCAACATTCAGTGCGTCGGTGCCGGCGCCGTCAACCAGGCCATAAAGGCCGTTGCCATTGCGCGAGGTTTTCTGATTCCGACTGGCTTTGATGTCTCTTGTGCGCCGGTGTTCTCTGACATCCTCATTAACGGGGAGTCTCGCACGGCAATCCGTCTCTCTATCTACGTTCACCAGATTAATCGGGCTGCTATGGACAATGTCGTCATGGACGACGTTAAGCCTGTTGCGTAAGCGAGTTTTCGCACGTTTGTAGCACCTTTGTGCCCCGTCGATATCATCGTTAGGATGTAAGCTCATGGACCAGCGTTCCGTACGCGATATTCTTGCCGGTAAAACCTATTTTATCCGCACATTCGGCTGCCAGATGAATCAGCACGACTCCGAGCGCGTGAGCGGTTTGCTCGATTCCTATGGCTGTCTTATGGCGCTCGATCCGGAGCATGCCGATATTGTCGTATTCATGACGTGCTGTGTGCGCGAGGCTGCCGATACGCGCCTGTACGGACAGTGCAATTCCTGCAAGAGTCTTCCTCCTTCTCCTTCGGGCAAGCGTGTGGTCGCCGTGGGTGGCTGCATCGCTCAGCGCGATGGCGAGGGCCTGCTCACCAACGTCGATAACGTCAACGTTATTTTTGGTACGCATTCGATTGCGCACGTGGCGGAGCTTATCGCCGAGGCGTTTATGGATGGCAAGCGCCATATCCGCACGAATGAGCATGAAGATACGGACGCCATGAGTATGCCGTGGCATCGCGAGACGCAGTATCATGCATGGGTGCCCATCATGACGGGCTGCAACAACTTCTGCACGTACTGCATCGTGCCGTACGTCCGTGGTCGCGAGAAGAGCCGCCCCTTCGAGGAGATTGTCGACGAGGTGACGGGTCTGGTGCGTCAGGGTGTGCGCGAGATTACGCTGCTGGGACAAAACGTTAACTCCTACGGTCGCGATCTCTTTGGCAAGCCGCGTTTTGCCGACCTGCTGCGCGCCGTGGGTGATACGGGCGTCGAGCGTATCTTCTTTACTTCTTCGCACCCCAAGGATTTGCTTCCCGAGACCATCGATGCTATGGCCGAGACACCTGCCGTTATGCCGCAGCTTCACCTAGCCGTCCAGTCGGGTTCCACGCGTATCCTTAAAGAGATGAATCGTCGGTACACGCGCGAGGATTATCTGGGCCTGGTCGATCGCATTCGTAACCGTATGCCCGAAATTGCGCTTTCGACCGACATCATCGTGGGCTTCCCGGGCGAGACCGAGCAAGACTTTGAGCAGACGCTCTCGCTTGCCGAGACGGTGCGCTATGCCCAGGCCTACACGTTTATTTACTCCAAGCGCGCCGGTACCCCGGCAGCTGAGATCTATGATCCCACCCCGCATGAGGTTATCCTTGAGCGCTTTAACCGTCTGGTCAAGGTTATCGAGACGACGGCATACGAGTATAACCAGGGCGAGCTTCACACCGTGGTGCCTGCGCTTATTGAGGGCACGAGCAAGAAAAACGACGCTGTCCTTCTTGGTAAAAGTCCTAAGAACCAGACAGTGCATGCGCCGATTCCCGCTGGCTATAGCATCGATCAGCTTATCGGCAAAATCGTCGACGTCGATGTGGATGTTGCCAAGACGTGGTATCTGTCTGGCTCCGTTGTGGGTGAGCCTCGCTAATGGTTTCCCCCGGCACAAACCTTTCTGCCGTAGCGATCGTCGGTCCGACGGCGGTCGGCAAGAGTGATGTTGCCGACCGCCTGGCTGCTCGTCTGTCGTCTGAAGTGTTATCGTGTGACGCGATGCAAATCTATCGCGGTATGGATATCGGTACGGCCAAGATGATGCCCGAGGAGTGCTCGGTGCCCCTGCGCCTTGTCGATATCGTAGACCCGGGCGTCGCGTATTCTGCTGCGCTCTATCAGTCTGATGCCCGGGCGCATATCGAGCGTTTGCTTGATGAGCAACGGCTTCCGGTCTTTTGCGGCGGCACGGGCTTGTATCTTAAGGCTGCACTCGATGAAATGGATTTTCCTTCGGGAGAGCTCGAGGACGAACGTCGCACGGGTTATCAGGAGCTTGCCGAGCGTATTGGCGAGAAAGCTATGCATGCCCTGCTTGCCGAGCGTGATCCGGAATCGGCTGCCGTGATTCATCCCCATAACGTGCGCCGCGTGATCCGTGCGCTCGAGATGCACGATGACGGTGTGTCGTATGCCCAGCAGAAGTCCAAATTCAGCGTTCCGCGTGAGCGTTATCATGCCTTGTGGTTTGGTCTGACGCGTAGCCGTGAAGTGCTGTATGAGCGCATTAACCTGCGTGTCGACCTTATGTTTGAGCAGGGGCTGGTTGATGAGGTCCGTGGCCTTATGGACCAGGGCCTGGGTGATGCACTCACGTCGATGCAGGCAATCGGTTACAAAGAGATTATTGATGCCTTGCGAGGCGCTATTACCATGGATGAGGCCCGCGAGCTTATCAAGATGCGCTCACGTCGCTATGCCAAGCGCCAACTTTCATGGTTTAAGCGTGACGATCGCATCGTGTGGTTCGATATGGATGAGCTTACGATCGATGAGGTCGTCGATGATATCTACCGTCGTATCGAGGCTGCCTAATGGCACGTTTTCCCTTGGTTCCCACGGCGCCTGAACCTGAGCGTGCCGTCTTGGTTGGTGTTGAGTGGCGCGATAACGCCTGGCCGCTCGACCGTTCGCTCGACGAGCTCGAGCGCTTGGCTCACACTGCTGGAGCCCAATGCGTGGCACGCTTGTCTCAGCGTCTGGTCAAACCTTATCCCAAATCGTTTATCGGCTCCGGTAAGGTCGAGGAGCTATGCGGTTTGGTGCATCGTATGGATGCGGATGTTGTAATCTTCGACGACGACTTGACTCCTTCACAGCAGTCCTATCTTGAGAAAGCCGTGGGCGAACCGGTCAAGATTATTGACCGTACGGCGTTGATTTTGGATATCTTTGGCCTGCATGCTCAGACGCGTGAGGGTCGCTTACAGGTGCAGCTGGCTCAGTTACAGTATCTGCTGCCTCGTCTGCGAGGTATGTGGAGCCACCTTGCTAAGGAACAGACGCGTGGCGGCATTGGATCGCGTTTTGGCCAGGGCGAAAGCCAGCTCGAGGTCGACCGTCGCCTGATTCGCGATAAGATCGCTGCGCTTCGACGCGAATTGAAACTGGTTGAACAACGTCGTGATGTGCAATCGAAAAGCCGTATTGAATCGCCGGCGTTTCGCGTAGCGTTGGCTGGCTACACCAATGCCGGTAAGTCGACGTTGCTTAATCGATTGACGGGATCCACGGTACTTTCGCAGGATAAGCTGTTTGCCACGCTCGATCCTACGACGCGTTCGTATCGTTTACCCGGTGGCCGTGGCATGACGATCACTGATACCGTTGGCTTTATTCAAAAGCTGCCCCATGGCCTGGTCGACGCGTTTAAATCTACGCTTTCCGAGGTGCTCGGCGCCGATTTGGTTCTTAAAGTTGTGGATGCTTCCGATGAGGATTACGAGCGTCAGCTTGAGGCGGTTGATCGTGTCCTTGACGAGATTGGTGCCGGTGAGCGCCTGACGCTTACCGTGTTCAATAAAATCGATCTGCTCGATAGCGTCGACCGCTTGAGCTTTCGCCGGCGCTATCCCGAGGCGGTATTGTTCTCGGCTCAGACGGGTGAGGGCCTTGATGACTTAGTCGACCGTATCGCTCGTGAGGCGGCCGCTACGGACGTGTTGCTCTCGGCCGATATCCCGTATCGAGAGGGTGCGTTAATCACGCTCGTGCACGAACAGGGAACCCTTCTGCACGAGGAATACCTCGAGGACGGCGTTCGTATTGTGGCAAAGCTTCCAGCCCGTATCGCACCGCGTCTCGAGCGTTATCGAACAGAGTAAATCAGCTCCAGTACACCCAAGATAACCGGTTGATGCAGCAGGTAGAACGGCAGCGCATGGCGCCCGAGACTTGCGAGCGCCGGGATGGGATTCGCATAGGCCCATCCCGGCGCCTCATAGTTTGCTTCCTGAGTCGTGTGGGCGGCAAAGAAGCCTGCAAGGTACATAAATAAGAATGGTATGACTGGATAGTAATCACCAGAGACAAAGTCTGGACTTGGGAAACCCAGCCAAGCTAAATAGGGGATAGGATAAACCGTTTTAGGAATGCTCCAGGTAAGGGTAAAAAGTGTGAGGCAAATTGCTATACCCCATACCGACGGCACTTTAACGATCACCGGACGCGCGAGCGCGACAATGGCGGTGCAGGCCGCCATGCAGAACATGATGCCGAAGTTCACCGAGTCATCGACTGAGACGAGCGTCGTCGCGACCCATACAACAAAAGCGGCAGCGGCATATTTGACGGCACGCTTGATGTTGTTGCGCGAGAGGGTGCACATCCAGCCGGCAATAAACAAAAATACCCAACTGATGCTGGCACGCCAGATGTCTTGGAAGATGGTCTGAGTAAACCAGGGCATATCCCAACCATAAAGATAGGCAAGATCGTAGCAAGCATGAAATCCTGCCATCGACAGCATGGTAAATCCGCGAATGGTATCAAAGACCGTGATGCGGTTTTGCATTACGAGAACCGGCGCATCAATCCAACAACCTTGCCCAGGATCGTCGGATTTGTCGCATAGATGGGCTCCATGGTGTCGTTTTCGGGCTGCAAGCGAACTCGTCCCTGCTCCTTGTAGAACGTTTTGACCGTTGCGGAGCCATCGATCATGGCCACAACGATCTCGCCATTCATGGCACTCTTCTGTTCGCGAACGATGATATAGTCGCCGTTAAGGATACCGACGTTAATCATCGAATTGCCGTGGACCTCGAGGATAAAAGACCCCTGGTCCGTTGCGATCTCGGTCGGGATGGTAAAGGTGTCCTCGATATTCTGCTCGGCAAGGATGGGGATCCCCGCGGCGACACGGCCCACGAGGGGTAGCGATACGGTTCCGCGGGGTGCCGTGGGCTCATCGGACTTTGAGATGGAGACGGAGGCTCCGTCCTCGTCAAAGAGCTCTAGGGCACGAGGCTTGGTGGCGTCACGTTTGAGCAGGCCGCGTGCTTCCAGTGCGGAGAGATGTGCATGTACGGTGCTAGGGGAGGAAAGACCCACAGCCGAAGCCATCTCACGCACGCTGGGCGGATAACCCTTTTCCTGCTGATACTCCTTGATGAAGTCGTAAATCTGCTGCTGTCGCTTGGTAATTTTGCGAGCCATCAGGGATTCCTCTCTACCTAACCCAAACAAATGTTCTATGTTTGCTTGACAGGAACAACTGTTCGAAGATAATAATAACCGAACACTCGTTCCCGCGCTAGACTTTTTTGTCCTCGCGGCTTGATAAAACAGTTCTCGTCAAAAACGCGAGAGGAGAACATGATGAATGCAACGGATATGGTCCAGGGAAACCTCGCCCTTAAGCTCGAGACGCCTGCGGCGCCGGCTTTCACGGTTGTCAAAGGCGGCCGATCTGGTTTTCAAACACTGCCTGGCAAGTCCGTCCGAAGCCAGTGCGTCGCCACGACTTCGGCCCCCGTTGCTCTGAAGGCCTCGACGATTGTCGCCCTGGCCGTTGCGCTCACGCTCTTCTTTGTACTTGCTACCTCGATCTTCAGCGCTCGTCACGCCGCATATGCCGAGTCGGCATCTAACGTTACCTATGAGACCGTCCGTGTTCAGTCCGGAGATTCCTTGTGGTCGCTTGCTCAGGAGCATTCCGTTGACGGTCTTACTACACAGGAGACTTCTGACATAATTCGCAGTGTCAATCATCTGGAGCATGGGTCACTCGATGCGGGTGACGTTCTTAAAGTTCCTGCGCGTTCGTAAGATTTAAACTCCGGCACATGGTACCCTTGTTATCGTTTTGGAGGAGGTACCATGCGCTGTCCCAGATGCGGCAATGCACATACCCGTGTTGTCGATTCCCGTATGCAGGAATCTAATAACACCATTAAACGCCGCCGTGAATGTTGTTCGTGCAACTATCGCTTCACAACATTCGAGCGATGCGAAGACCCCATCGAGGTCATCAAATCTGATGGGTCAAAGCAGCGGTTCGATCGCAATAAGCTGCTGGTCGGCCTAATGCGCGCTACGATTAAGCGCGACATCGACACGAAAAAGCTCAATGAGCTCATCGATGACATCGAGGTGGAGCTGCGTTCCCGTACGCTGACGGCTGTTACGTCCCACGACCTGGGCGACATGGTGCTTAAGCGCCTGGCCAAGATCGACAAGGTGGCCTACATTCGCTTTGCCTCGGTCTATCGCGATTTCAAAGACATCGATGAGTTTTTGCAAGAGCTCGACAAGCTAAGGTGATTATATGTCCAACATTACAGTCAACATTAAGCGTCTCGACCCTACGATCGAGCTTCCCAAATACGCCCATCCCACAGATGCCGGTTTGGACCTCCGTGCCAATGAGAACTGTACCCTTAAGCCCTTCGAGCGGCGCTTGGTCTCTACCGGCCTTGCGATCGCGCTGCCCGATGGATACGCTGGCTTCGTTCAGCCTCGCAGTGGCCTGGCTATTAAGCAGGGTCTTTCTATAGTCAACACGCCCGGTCTTATAGACGCCCACTATCGAGGTGAGCTTAAAGTCATCCTTATCAACCTGGATCCATCCAATGAAATCCAGATCAACAAGGGTGACCGAATCGCTCAACTCGTCATCCAAGAAGTTCCCACGGTCAATCTCGTGGAGGTAGACGAACTAGACGAAACCGACCGAGGAGCCGGCGGTTTCGGTTCTAGCGGCGTTTTGTAATGTCCGCTCACCCGTGGGCGGCCCCTATATATCATTCCATGCTCAAACATTCTCGCTGCGCTGCGAAACTGCGCGTGGAACGATATATAGGGGCCACCCACGGGTGAGCTACGTTTAGATGCTTGCAACTACCGTGCTTCTTCGCTAGAAGTCGATAGCCATATTCAACTAGCGAGCCGGTGCGATAAAGGTATTTCTCCTTTGTCATACCGGCTTACTACTTGGATTTCAATTTGTTTTCTAGCGAGTAGCCGCTCGCCCGCTTCTCACACATATCGTTCCACGCGCAGTTTCGCAGCGAGCGAAGCGAAGCGAGAATGTTTGAGCATGGAATGATATGTGTGAGAAGCGGGCGGGAGGGATACGAGCGCCCAGCGAGAATGTTTGAGCACGGGATGATATATAGGGGCCTCCCGCGGGTAAGCGGACATTAAGACCCTAGCGGATATGCGCGGGTTTTCCGCCCCAGTAGAAGCGGCAGAAGGCTCGTTTGCGCTTTTGGGGCTTGCCTGCAAGCTCCATGGTTGCGATGGCGATGTCCTCGGCCGCGTGTGGACGGCGTAGCACTTCGCCATTGATGAGCAGTGCCTTGAGCGACTCGGGATGATCGTGGAGATGGCGCAGCGTCACGATGAGCTCGCGTGCGGTGGTGACATGCATGCTGGCGCCCAAGTCGGTGAGCATGGTGGTGTTGGCCTTTTCCTGGCCATAGGACTTGCCCAACAGAATCATCGGCAGGTGTGCACACAGGCATTCGGTAACAGTGAGTCCGCCCGATTTGAGAATTGCCAGATCGCAGCCGTGCATGAGCGCTGCCATGTCATCGACATAGTCAAGAACCGTGACGTTTTCGAGTTTCATGGCTTCGAAGAGCGTTTCCAGGCGCGTAGCGTATTCCGTGTCCTTGCCCGGCAAAAAGACAAAGTGCATGTCCTCGAAGCTACGGAGGAAGGGGAGGGTTTGGTCCATCGACGCGCGAAAGCGAACGTACGGTTGAGGCAAACTGGCGCCGGCCATTACCAGCACAATGGTCTTGTCGATAGGGAGATTGAACTTCTCGAGTTCTTCCTCACGATTGTAATCCGTGTCAAATCCAGTGCGAATAGGGATGCCCGTAATGCGTATCTTTGCCTCGGGAACCTTGCGTGGGCGGAGCGTCTCGGCCATAAACTCGTTTGCCACGCAGAATAAGTCAGTGTCCTTATGGGGCCACCAGCCCTCGACTTCGTAATCGGTCGGAACGCAAATGACGGGATAGTCGATGCCCGTAATGACGCGCGCACCAACCGCAACGTTGGCTGCCGTGATATGTGTGGCGACCACGGCAATAGGCCTACGAGTGCGAACGTATTCGTTAAATGCGGGGAACATAATGCGCGACCATGCCGTGCCGCCGCCCCAAAGCAGGTGTCCAGTAAGGGTATATCGCCAGGTCAAGTCATAAATTGGGCGTGTGGCGCCGGTAAACGATGCGGCCGTTTTGTTGCCGTCGAATTTTATGCGTCCAAAATCGAGGATATCCAAGACCTCAATCTCGACATCCTGCGGTATGCCCTTGGTGCCGCGTATAAGCTCGAATGCTTGTGCGATAGCGTTTGCTGCCGCTTTGTGTCCCGAACCAACCGATGCGTGGACAATGGTCACTAAGGGCTTTTGTCCAGGTGACGGCATCAATTGTTCCGTTTGGGGGGCGATTTGCGTGGGCAGGGGAGCGTCATTGCCCATCTGCGTTTGATCCATCGATAACTCCCCTTCATCGTAGTTTCGCAAAGAATCATTGTAGTGCATGACTGTCATGTTCTCCTAAATTTGGGTATGAGCGCAAAGAACGCCAATGTTTCGATGAGAGGACACTCCATGACTACCAATCAGCCGATCGATGTTGCGATTATCGGCGGCGGCCCAGCGGGCTATGCTGCAGCCATTTATGCTGCGCGATCCAATCTAACGACGACCGTGATTGAACAGGGCATGTCGGGAGGACAGATCGCCACAACCAATGAGGTCGAAAACTATCCGGGCATTCCGCTCTTGAGCGGCGCCGAACTCGGCGAGCGTTTTCAGCAACATGCAGAGGGCCTGGGTGCGCAGGTCGTATGGAGCATGGTTACGGGTATCGATTACGATGCGGATGCGGCGCTGTTTACGGTGCATCACGATACGGGCGATACGCTGGCCTCGAGTGTTATCGCTTGCATGGGCGCCACGCCGCGCTCTGCTGGCTTTATCGGCGAGGATACGTATCGCGGTCGCGGCGTTTCGTATTGTGCGACGTGCGACGGCATGTTCTTTCGTGGCAAACAGGTCTTTGTCATTGGCGGCGGTAATGCTGCCTGCGAGGAAGCCCTGTTCTTATCAGAAATTGCCAGCAGCGTGACCATCGTCTTGCGCCGCGATCAGTTCCGTGCTCCCGATGGCGTGGTTCAAAAGGTGCTCGCTAAAGATAATATTTCTGTTAGGTACCAAACTAGTATTGTGGAGCTATCGGGCGAGGCCATGCCTACAACTATCACGTTTAAGGACAACGCCACCGGTGATACCTATTCCGAGTCCTTCGATCCAGGTTCGTTTGGCATCTTTGTCTTTGCCGGAACACAGCCCCATACCGAGCTTGTACAGCATCTGGTGGATCTGGCGCCTGACGGCGGTATCGTTACCGACGACTCGATGGCCACGTGCACGCCGGGTTTGTTTGCTGCCGGCGATATCCGTTCCAAGCGTTTACGCCAGGTTGTGACCGCCGTTTCGGACGGAGCCATAGCGGCTACCAGCGCATACGCCTTCTTACGAGGATAAGTACGATAATATATCTTATGTAAGGTTGCTATCTATATGCAAAGTGGTTGGACGGTGCGTCAATGTGCTGTCCAACCACTTTTACTTAGCGGCTATGTGGTATGCAAAACTAGATAATCTAGAATACAATATAGAAAACGAACGGAGGCCTCTTATGAACCGCGTCAAACATGTTATCCCGATGTCCGATACATCGGTCAGCATTAAGCCGGAGGATATTCAGCCGACGGTGCTGCCGGATGCATTTATTCAGTCCGATATGGTGGGTAAACTCAATGCGTTGAGTCTGCCACGCTATGACCAGCTACCCAACGTAACACTCTATCGAGATCAGGTTATTGAATATGTTGCGCTGTGGATGGAGCCGCTTTCGATTTGCGTAGATCAGCCCGTTATCACGCCTTCGATGATCAATAACTACGTAAAGGTCGGCCTCGTTCCTGCTCCGGTTAAAAAGCAGTATGGCCGTGAGCAGATTGCGCGTCTCATTGCCATTTGTATCTTTAAGCAGGTGCTGCCCATCGCTGCGGTTCAGGCGCTCTTTAATATTCAGCGCTTGAGCTACGACGCTCCGACGGCTTTCGATTATGTAGTCGATCAACTTGAGGCATCGATTCGTGCGGCTTTTTCCCTTGAGCAGACTCCCGTGCCCGATACCGCACATCAGGTTACGCGCGAATCGCTGCTCGTACGCAGTGCGGTTTCGTCTTTTGTATCGAAGGCGTACCTGATGAGCTACCTCAAGTTCAATGGGTTTAATAGCTAGGCGACGTATAACGCGGGCGGGATAAAGAGCCATCAGTCACTTTGTCCCGCCCGCGTTTTTGCTTGGTTGAGCTTTATCGGCCCGAAGCCATGCCCATGCCGTAGCCGATGATGAGACCATGCATCTCGGCGTAATAGGAATCTAGGCCGTTGCAGGGCATGATGATAGTCTTGGAGCCTGGCCAGTGCTCCACAATGCGGTCGGCAAGCGCCTGGGCTCCAGCTTCGTTCTCAACGTGATCGATGATGACCTCGCCGCCCGTGAAACCCTCGGCCTCCATGGTGTCGACAATCTTGTTGAGCATCTTCTTTTCGCCACGCGTATGCCCAACGAGTTCAATTTCGCCCGCTTCGCTCGCCGTGCCCAAAATGCGGATGTTGAGCTTGTTGGCAATAACACCGGCCGCCTTGGGGATACGTCCGGCCTTCGCAAGGTTTTCGTAATTGCATAAACTAAAGAGGATCTTGCTGTTCTGCTCCAAGCTATCGAAGTAGGCGCAGGCTTCCTCAAAGGAGGCATCCGGTTTACTTGCAAGATAGCGATCAAACAGTAAGAAGATCAGGTCCATCTTGCCGCCTGCTGCGCGCGAATTAACCAGGTGAATCTTACGATTGGGCTCTTCGGCAAGCACCATGTCACGCGCAGTGGCCGCGGCATTGTAGCTTCCCGAGACGCCCTCGGAGATGGGCATGCAGATCGTCTTTTCGGCGAGCTTAAAGAGCTCAGCCCACTCCCCTACGCTTGGGCAGGAGCTCGATGATGCGCTGGATTCCGATTGAATGGCAACATTAAGCTCGTGAACATCGAGCGAGAGATCGTCGACAAATTCACGCTCCCCCACTCGGATCTTAAGGGGTGCAAATGCAAAGGTGGTATGAGGTGCGGTTGGTTGCCAATCGCGAAGATTGCAGCTCGAATCTGAGATGAGTGCCCAGCTCATTGAGGGTCCTTTCTAGTTGTTCCTCAACAATTATAGCTATCTTTTGGATAGATGCTGCGCATATCTAGTATTCAAAACTAGATTGTAGTTTACACATAAAATGGGCGGTCGAGATAAATGGACCTCGCTCCCAAAGGATACGAGGTCCACTTTCGTTAGCTGAGTTAAAACACTTAATAGCGAACGAAAATATAATTGTTGTTCATGCCAGCGGCAACGGAGCTGATGATAACGCCCGTGCTGTAGTCGGAAGCATGGATCATCTGGCCGTTACCAATGTAGATGCCGGTGTGGTAAGAGTTAACAACGACGTCGCCCGGCTGAGGATCAGAAACACGGGGCCAACCCATGAAGGTGCCGGTAGTGCCCAGGCGACAGTAGCGACCGGTGAGGCAGTAGCTTACAAAGCCGGAGCAGTCAAAGCTGTTCGGGCCAATGCCGCCCCAGGAATAAGCGCAACCAAGCTTGCTATAAGCGCGAGAGACAACGCTGCCGCCGTCAACGGACTGGCTCGGCGCGGAAGGGGCCGGTGCCGGGGCGGGCGTCGAGGGCTGCGGCGTGGGAGCAGGAGCGGGCGCGGGCGCAGGCGTGTTACCGCCGCCGTTGTTGGTCGTACCGCCACCATTGTTGGTGTTCTCGGTCGTACCGGCGGTGTCGTTGCTCACCGTGGCCTTTTCGGCAGTGCTGGCATTTATGCCAGCCTGCAGTGCGGCGTTGGCCTCGGCCTCGGCAGCAAGCTCGGCCTGCAGCTGTGAATCCAGGGAGTTCACGACACTCTGGGCCTCAGCCTGCTGGGCGTTGAGTTCGTCGACCTTCTTCTGCGTCGCGGCGACGTTCTTCTCCTGCTCGGCCTGCTTATCGGTGAGCTGCTGCTTAAGGTCCTTGACCTCCTGAATGGTCTGGGCCTGCTTGTCGGAGACCTTGCCGTAGTAGAACAAACGGTTGAGCATATCGCCCAGATCGTCGACGCCCGTCAGAACCTGAAGGAGACTCAGACCGCCGGTCTTGTACTCACCGGCAACGTAGCTCGAAAGCTTTGCCTGGCCCTCGGCAATCTCTTGCTGCTTTTGCGTGATCTCGCCTGCAGTCTGATCAAGCTCCTGTGTCTGTGCGGAGAGTTCTTCATGAATTTGCTGGGTTTGCGTACCGATCTGCTCGAGTTTGGTACGAGCAGCGGCAAGATCGGACGCGGTATCGGCATAGGCAGGAGCCGCGAGGCCCAAGCCCAAAACACAAGCGAGGGTTGCCGTAGCTGCGCAGCGTGCCATGTTTTTGTGCGTGTTTGCTGTGCGCATGGAGCTTCCTTTCCAGTATCTAAGGGTAGCGGCTAGTCCACCGTTACCAGGCTAAAGAGCTCAACGTCCTCGTTAGAAGGCGTGAGCTTCTTGCGCGGATTAAGAAACGCAAGCTCAAGGATACAACCATAACCTACGAGCTTTGCGCCCATATCTCGCACTAGTTTACCTGTTGCCTCGACGGTTCCGCCTGTCGCGACCAAGTCGTCCAGAATCAACACGGTATCTTTAGAGCTGATGGCATCGACGTGAATCTCAATCGAATCGGTTCCATATTCGAGCTCGTATTCCTGGCTAACGGTCTTACGTGGCAGTTTTCCCGGTTTACGTGCAGGAACAAAGCCCGCGCCGAGTGCCACGGCAACAGGCACGCCTACCATAAAACCGCGAGCCTCGGGTCCTACAACCTTAGTGATGCCCATACCGGAGAAATGCTCCGTTAGCGCGTCGACCATGGCTTTAAGCGCTTCGGGATTGCTAAAGAGCGGCGTGATGTCCTTAAAGACGACTCCGGGCTCGGGATAGTCGGGGATGTCGACGATGTGAGATTCGAAGTCGTACATGGTGTGACCTTTCATGGGAGGCTGGTTTGTAGAAGCGTTTATTTGTCCGCGCTGGCGGTGCCGGTGTGCGAGGGGGCAACAACCTTAAGCGGCTGCACGAGGGATTCCTCGCGCACGGGGACCGCGGAGGCAGATGCCTCTTCGCTTTTGGCCTTGGTTGATTCGGAGCGTGCGATCTCCTCATCGAGGGCATCGATATCGGCGTCCTCGACTACGGCGTTGAGTGACTCAAACACGCGGTTCTTGAGCAGCGCGGTATGCACGCCCTCGGTGAGGTCATGTAACTTCTTAAACGCGCGTTCGAGCTTGGCATCACGTTCGTCATCGGAGGTGTCCATGCCAAGCATACTCACGAGCACTTGCTCGAACATCGAAGACTCGCGGTTGGCGGATGATACGTACTGACGAAGGTTTCGCGGCTCGATATGAAAGCGTGACAGTTCAGAACAGTAGCGGATAATCGGAAAATCGCGCCCGTCGACGAGCTCGCGGTTCTGCGGACTCTTGATAATGCGAATAAGGTCGTTTTCGGCCAAGGAGCGAATAAACGAGATCTCGACGCCCAACATATCCGGAATGGTCTCGATGGGGTGCAGTTTCTGCTTGGTTTCCTTTGGTTCCGTCTTGAGCGGAACATCGGACAGCAGACCCACCTCGTAGGCAAGCGTGGAGAGATCTGTAGCGTTTTCCAGACGTTGCTTGATCACGTTGAGCGGCATGTAGCGAGTCTTCTGCAGGTGCAGAATGACCTCTAGACGGTCAACGTCCTCCTTGGAGTATTGGCGATACCCCTTAGGCGTACGATGAGGGGTGATGAGCCCCTCATCTTCTAGAAATCTAATTTTTGAGTTCGAAAGATCGGGGTATGCGCCTCGAAGTAAATTGACGACCTGGCCGATACTCAGATAGTTGCGTTCGGCCATGCCCTACTCACCGGTTTCGATGCGCTCCGGCGTGCTCTCGTGGTAGATGAGCGTGAACGTACCGATCTGGACGGAAGATCCGTCGTGCAGCGGGGCGGCGTTGACGATAGCGCCGTCAACCCACGTGCCGTTGAGCGAGCCTAAGTCCTCGATGCGAGCAGCCAGACCCTCGCGAATAATGCGTGCGTGGCTACGCGATACGGTCATGTCATTGAGGAAAATGCCGTTTGCCGGATCGCGGCCAATGGTGGTCACATCATCCTCGAGTTCAAAGGCAGCACCGGTCTGCGGCCCCTTGACAATAGACAGAACGGGGGCAGTGATGCGAACGTTCGCCATAAGATCGGGAACGGTAACGTCGCTCGAAGGCACACGGAAGACGCAGGTTGCGTCGGCAGTCTTATCGTTTTGAGGCATATTGTTAACCATGTTGTCCATGACAACCCCTAACTTAACGCGGACATGCCGCAAAGAATGAACTGTACGTAATAATACCCCAATGGCTTAGTCTTCAATTTCGGGGTTAAGAAAGTCGACGTCTTCGTCCTCTGGATGCGCAACAGCCTGTTTAATGGCCGCTCCACCCTTAATGGAGTAGATGACAGCGGTGAGCATGGAGAAGATGACGCCGCCATACACAAAGAAGATGCCGAGCGGTACCGAGCTGCCGTTGAGGCCCGGGAAGGCCGTGAACGTGGCGGGCAGCAGATGCCAGCCATCCACGGTGGGAAAGCCCAGCAGCATGAGCGAGAAGCCGGTCATGAGCAGCGCCGTGGCAATCTTGCCGGGAAACACTACGTCGATGGGGCGGCGGTGGTAGTGGCGCACGATGAGCGTGCCGATGCCCAGGTAGATATCGCGCCCAATGATGAGCACGCAGACCCAGATGGGAAGCTCGCCGCGAACCACGAGACCCAAGACGCCTGTAAATAGCAGCGCACGGTCGCAGATGGGATCCATAACCTTGCCGAGCCACGAGACCGTTTTGGTCGTGCGGGCAATCTGACCGTCCATCCAGTCGGTGGAGGCCGCGATGGCATAGATGACAATGGCGACGACACGGTTGTTGTCCGTCACAAACAGGTACAGGAAGACCAGCGTGAGGATCAGGCGCGTGAAGGTAATGAAATTGGAGATCGTGAAAATCTTATTCGACGGGTAATCGGAGGTGCCGATAAGCTCCTTTTTGATCTTCTTTTTGATGCCCACAGGACTCCCCCGCTGGTAAACGACAAAACTCTCGATACTATACCCGTTCTGGCGACGTCTATCCAGCGTAAGCATAGAGAGTCCAGACATGTGGAGGACGCTGCTGGGTGCCACGAGGACTCTCGCGCCGTTGCTTTAACAAAAAACTCTCACAGGAAGTAGCCGCGAGGGCTATGTTGGTAGTTGCAGCTACAGTTATTGTTGAGGGTGAGCAGCGCGTCGCGCACGCCGTAGAGGTAGCCGCTGATGAGCGCCCAGCGCACGCGCTCGTCGAGCGCAGCGAGGCAGAGCGTCTGCATGGCACCGCCGGAAAAGCCGACGCAGCCGAGTTCGCGCAGAGACTCCACGCGCCGCGCGCCGCAACGTAGTCGATGAGGCGCATGAGGTCCCAGGTCTTCGGTATCGATGTGCACATCGAGCATCACGCCGACCATGAACATTGCGAGAAACGTATTTGCCGAGCCTACCGAAGCGGTGACGTCGAGCACCGGCGCAGAATAGCGATGCATCCCTTTGTACATGGGCACACAAGGGGATACAGCAAAGGCGACCGAAGGTCGCAATGCCCTCCTGGTGAATAGCTACCAAGGTGGGTAAAACCACATCGAACGCCGCTCACGCCAGGGCGGCGTTCACCTTTTGGTTCCACCCGCCAGCACCTCCTCTCTCGATGCCGCAAGGGTTTCTTCGCGGTGATAGACCGACACCGTTCATCGTTGTTTCGGGTTCGTTCGCAAAGTCGTGAACGCACTCCCCTCTTGTTCAGCGCATAATGGCGTACCGTATGCGGCTGAGCGGCCGCACGCTAAAGGAGAGGTGCCCGCATGGGCATCGAGAGAGAGGATGCAGTATGAACCTGAGGGAAAAGTACGGTGAGTGGGGCCTGATCCTGGGCGCGACCGAGGGCGTCGGCAAGGCGTTCTGCGAGAAGATCGCCGCCGGCGGCATGAATGTCGTCATGGTCGGCCGTCGCGAGGAGAAGCTGAACGTGCTCGCCGGCGAGATCCGTGAGACCTACGGCGTGGAGACCAAGGTCGTGCGCGCCGACTTTAGCCAGCCCGACGCTGCCGAGACCGTCTTCGCCGCGACCGAGGGCCTGGACATGGGCTTCATGAGCTACGTGGCCTGCCTGCACAGCTTCGGCAAGATCCAGGACACTCCCTGGGAGAAGCACGAGGCCATGATCAACGTCAACGTCGTGACCTTCCTCAAGTGCTTCCACCACTACATGCGGATCTTTGCCGCCCAGGACCGCGGCGCCGTGATCAACGTCTCGTCGATGACCGGCATCAGCTCCAGCCCCTGGAACGGCCAGTACGGCGCGGGCAAGGCCTTCATCCTCAAGATGACCGAGGCCGTGGCCTGCGAGTGCGAGGGCACCGGTGTCGACGTCGAGGTCATCACCCTCGGCACCACCCTAACCCCCAGCCTGCTGTCCAACCTCCCCGGCGGCCCGCAGGGCGAGGCCGTCATGAAGATCGCCCTCACCCCCGAGGAGTGCGTCGACGAGGCCTTTGAGAAGCTGGGTAAGGAGCTCTCCGTCATCGCCGGCCAGCGCAACAAGGACTCCGTCCACGACTGGAAGGCCAACCACACCGAGGACGAGTACATCCGCTACATGGGCTCGTTCTACCGCGACTAGCAGCTGCCGCGGCGCGTGCGCGAGGGCGCGTGCGGGTTCGCAGGTAGAGATGCGAGTGCGAGGGTTTCTTTGCGGGGGCGTGCGGATGCGGCGCCCGCAAAGAAACCCTCTTTTCATGGGTGGGCGCGACGGAACCTCGGCGCTCACCGTCGAGGGCGACCTGCCCGGCTCCCCCGCGATCTCCCTGCACGGGACCCTGCGCTCCGGCATCCTCTGGACCGTGTCCCGCTCGTGCCCAGTGGGCCGGCCGATCCGGCCCTCAGGGTATCGGATTCCCGCATTCATCCGTACATGTTCGTGTGAATGCGGGAGGTGTTCGGATGAGGTTGATATTCAAGGTGTAGACCGTTTTCTTGGTACTCCTCAAATGCGGCAGGGTTTTTCGAGTTTGTAGATGCTAATATAACCCTGCTCTCGAAAGAGGGCTCAGTCCCGGCTGGTAAACCTGACGTTTGGCGTGGTGTGCGTGACACGCATAGCGGGCATGGCCGCGATAGAATTTTCCATGCGGAGGGGTTCGACCCCACAGCGCCCCGAGGGTTTCGGGGGGCGAACTGGCAGGCAGGGAACCGGGGTGCAGGCTGTCCAGAAGGAGGGGTGTAATGCCTCTTCTTCTTTTTTGCCACATCAATCTTCTGGCTTGATAGGTTTTTCGTGCGTGTGATTGGGTTGCGGAAGGGATTGGCATGAGAGTTGCGGAAATTGCGGAAAGGGTCGGTTGCGATCCTGAGTCTGCGTATTCGAAATTCGCCGACACACGTGAAGGCACACGCTTTCACAACATGCAGTGGCCCATTTTCGTCACCGACGAAAACTATCGCTCGTTTTGCAAGGCGCTGGCAGATTATGCCAACTCAGAGGAAGGCCCCCAAAGCAACGGCCGCCATGAATTGTTCCTGAGCGTGCACGAGCTGTTCGAAAAGGGCAACGAGATTGGCGGCGCCCTGAAAAAGCGCCACTACAACTTGGACAAATCGTTCATAGGCACGGACGAGGCAAATCTCATGCTGCTCAAAGCGGCGCATAAGGGAATGACCCAGCAAGCGATCGCCGCGTACCTGGGCTGCTCGCGCACGGCGGTGCAAAAACGCCTGAGCGCCCTGGCAGGCGGCGTGCGTTTTGGCGACTCCTACATCAAGGCCGAGCCGACAAGCCGCGGCGGCCTGAAGTCGACGGCTCACCCGATCTTCCTGCCGCTGCGATTGCATGAGGTGTACCTGATGCTGTCGGCATTAGGCGAGTTTCGAGCGGAACGGTCAGGCGGGGACCCAGAGCGCGTCGTGGCCGATGATCTCGCTGGCAGAATCTATTCCCAGCTGAGCGACTACGCAAAGGGCGGGATCGACAGGGCATTGACTGAACGAGGGATTCGCCGCGGTGGGCAAAGGCCCGACTTCGACTCAAGCGAGGTGTCCGTTTTAGATCGCATTGTCATGTACGAGAAGATGGGCCTCGACCTTAAAGTCGTGCTTGTAAATGGAGATAAGCTCGTCGGCCGCTACGCGCGCCACGCCGATCTTCAGAAATGCGTAAACGCCGCCGAAATAGGCAAAGATGACCGCTGTTTCGTGTTGCGACTCTTGGATGGAACATACTGGGCGGTCTACGATTCTCAAGTAGTGAGCGTAGCAGCCGCACCCGGGGATTAGGTTGCGGCCAAGTCCCTCGTCCGCCCTCCCAGGCGGTACCGCTGCGGCCGATTTCATGTTTGCTTACAGGCGAAACAGCCGTCCTTGCGTTTTTCTAAACGCAACCTCTTCGTGCGCTCGTAAAAAATCGAATCGATAAAAACTGGCAACAACCCTTCTGAACGGGTATCCTTTCGCAGGATTCGCCTCGAACAGCGCTTTCTGCCTGCGCGATTTCGTGCATGGCCGTCCTTTTCGTTCTATTTCTTAAAATGACAATCTCAGGTTTTCACGCCTTTTCGGCTTCAGACTGTATGCTGCAATCAGCTCGAGCGACCGAAGCCCATCACAACACCGAAAGGCGTGAACCATGAAGTACAACGAGAAGCGCAACAACGCCTCAGCCCGTCACCCCGAGACTGCACCCTCGATCATCAACTTCGCGTACGGTAGCAACCTTGATATCCATCAAGTTGAAACCCGCTGCCCCGGCGCGGTGCTGCTGGGCAAAGCGACCCTGAACGGCTATGAACTGGCGTTCGACACCGCCGGATACCTCACCATCACCAAGCGCGAGGGGTCGCATGTGCAAGGCGCGCTGTGGGCGCTCGATAGCTCTCACGTGGCGTCTCTCGACCGCTACGAAGGCATTGCATCTGGTTGTTACCGCAAGGAAACGGTGACCGTTGGGCGCGAAGGCGATGTGGTTCCCGCAACCCTTGAGGCGATGGTCTACGTCTCTGAGCGCACCCCGCTGCGCAGGTACACCGAAAAGTACGATTACATCGACCGCGTGGTCGAAGCCGGCCGCGTGATGCAGCTTGATGAGGCAACCTTGGCGCAGATGTCCGACATGCGCGCCGACAGCCTGGACCGCTTGCGCGCGCAAGAAGAGTCGGCGGCGTATGGCGCAGCCAAGATCGACCTCCCCGCTGCACGCGAATACGCCGACTTCGTGTGCGGTGAAGGTCACCAGATCGCCGATTGCACATGCCGTTACACCGGTTACTACGCACGCCGTTTCCCCCGTGGCCTTCAGCAGCATGGACGCATCCTGCGCTCTAAGCGCTACCAGGTGATGGAAGCGAGTGAGGCCACCTTCTGCGGGTCTCACCGCATCTACTTGGCAATCAAGATTCCAGGCGAGTTCGGTTACAAGATTGACGTCCCCGAAGGGTTCCGCGCAGTGCGCAGCAGCGACCCTGCGCTGCAGGCAGACCTTAGTTACTCCCTTACGCTGGATGAGTTCGAAAAGCAGCGCAAGGCCCTGCTGCGCACCCTGCTCGGCTGGTGCAACAGCCTGCCTGAGTTTGACGCGCACAACTTTAATCGTCCCTCTGTCCCGGTGTTCAGCGCGCGCGAACACTCCGCCGACACCCGCGAGTATGCGGAAACCCCGTACTTCGCATATGGCTTTGACATCAGCCATGACCGCATTGCCAAAAAGCTCGAAGGCGGTCACCATGTTTATGCAACCAAGGCGAAGCTCTATGGCTACACGCTGGCGTGCGACGCGAAGGGCCGTCCCACCATCATGCGCATGGAAGGATCGTTTGTGGAAGGCGTGCTGTGGCATGGTCTCACGCGGGGTGAGGTCCAGGCGCTGGACAAAGCGAACGGCGTGCAGTACGGCACCTATGCAAAAGCCGGCGTTACGGTGAAGATTGAGGGCGAACCCACTGCGAGGGAAGAGAACGCATTCGTGTACATCTCTCAGCGAACCTCGCTTTCTGCAGTTACGAAAGACATCGAGGCGTTTGGCGCAATGCGCGACGAAGCCATCGCTCTGGAAATGGAGCGCGCCACCGTGGCGTGCATCGACGCCATTCTGCGTGCAAGCGGATGCCCCTGCGTGCAGCCCGAAGCCCCTGCGGCAGAAATCGCAGCCCTGGGCATCACAGAGCTCACGTCCGAGCAAACCATGAAGTGCATGCTGTTCGTGTGCCCGAAGTGCTTTAAGCCCTTGAGCGAATGCGAATGCGGCAAGCGCCCTGATCACCTGGTAGCGATCGACCACGAGCTGCAGCCCCATGTGCGCATACTGAACGATAAGGGTTATAAAACGCAGTTCTGCTGTGCCGGGCATGCAGACAGCGGTTGCCACGGTTACCTGAGCTTCGGACGCCGCTTCCGCGCACTAGAAGAGATATGCGGCGGTCAGCTGCCCAACGAGTCTCTTACGGAGGCGCCGCAACGCATTCGCAGCACGCGCCATGTAGCGCTGAACCTGCCCGGCGCCCCCGAAAGCTATGACGTGTACCTGGACAACAGGGGTTACGTCATTCGCTTTGAGCCGCGCCGTGGTGTGAGGCGTGAGCAGTTCGTGCAAGACAAGCCCGCTATGTTGAGCGCATTGCTGCAGTGGTGCGAGTCTCTCCCGCAGCGCGAATAGCCTGCAAGCCGTCTGAACTGGTAAGAATCGCCAAGCGCGTGGGTCGATGTTCGAATCCTGACCCGCGACTTCCGAGCCCCCTTCTAGTCCCAAGCCCCGATCCTCAAGCCCTCAGCCCTGCCCCTCAATGCGCCCTTGAGCGTGCGCATGCGGCGTCTATGAAGTTCCTACAGCGCTTCGGGGCGTTCTCGACGATGAAGTCGATGACGGTGGCGAGCTCGCCCTAGTCGAGCCCGCGCCGACGCACTCTCTTGAGGTCGCACGAGAATGACGGCGCGAACGCCGCCCTGAGCCGCACGCTCACGCCGTCGCCTAGGACTTCGCCGGCATGGCGGCCCAGATGGCGGACTCTGGGGCGATTACGCCGCAGGTGCCCGCAGCGATGGCCGGTGGCACCGTAGCGGTGTCGGCTTAATACCCGCGGCGTTAGCTTTTTGGAGCGCAGTGCCTTGTTTCGGCAGGCACGGAAGCCTTCCTCTCGCTGCCGAAAGAAATCGAAAAAGTATCGCGGCCCTTGGGCGGTGTCGGGGTTCCGTGCGAACGTGCGGGGAATTAGTGAAGCAGGGCGGGACAGTTGGCTTGGATGTCGTAGCCGCAGTAGCTAGGCACAGGTAGGTGATTTTCGCGTATGTAGAAAAATTTAGGCTAGATAGACTACAAATGTGGAATCAAAACGAATCAGTGAATTCAACAAATATGGAAAGAAAGTGAAGGGGGGATCCATTAAAACCGAGATTCTACAAAAGTGCAGGTAGAAGGGCGTGTCTTTATTGGCTAAAAAACAGCCGGTGATTCCCTGATGATTCCTGATAAAAAAGGCCAGGCACTAGGTGCCTGACCTGCAAACTTCTGGTCGGGACGACTGGATTCGAACCAGCGACCCCTTGACCCCCAGTCAAGTGCGCTACCAAGCTGCGCCACGTCCCGAAGCTTTTGTTTGTTGCTCTGCTCTCGCTCGCAACAGGGAGTATAGTAACCCGAAACTTTGTCCTTGTGCAAGAACTTTTTTACAAATTTTGAAGCAAGTCTAAAATTGTATCTGCGAGCTGGTGTTTTGTTAGTACGGGAAGTTCTTGCGTGCCCGCTGTACTTACTATCCAGGCCTTGTTGGTATCGGTCCCAAAGCCCGAATCGGCGCGCGAGACATCGTTGGCGATAATGGCATCGCAACCCTTGCGCACGAGTTTGCGCTGCGCGTACTCCACGACGTTATCGGTCTCGGCCGCAAAGCCGATCACACGGCGATCGCCCTTTTGGCGTGAGAGCTCGGCCAGGATGTCAACGGTCTCGACGAGCTCAATTCGATCCAGGCGCTCGTTGGCCTTTTTGAGTTTATGGTCCGCCGGGGCCGCAGGCGTGTAGTCGGCAACGGCGGCGGCACAAATGGCCGCGTCGGCCGTCTGGAAGGCGCTCAGCGCAGCCTGGAGCATTTCCGCGGCGGTTTGTACGCGCACGCACGCTACACCGCGGGGAACGTCGAGCGATGTCGGTCCCAGCACAAGCGTGACGGCGGCACCGCGGCGCGCGGCCTCCCCCGCCAGGGCGATGCCCATCTTGCCCGATGAACGGTTGCCTATGAAGCGCACGGGGTCGATCGGCTCGTACGTGGGGCCGGCGGTGATCACGATGCGCTTGTCCACAAGGTCCTGAGGGGCGGGGTCGAGCAGCTTGCAGACGGCCTCGACGATGTCCTCGGGCTCGCTCATGCGTCCCGTGTCCACATCGCCGCAGGCAAGGTAGCCGCTACCCGGACCCACAACGTGGACACCGCGCTCGCGCAGCGTGGTTATGTTTGCCTGCGTGGCCGGCGCCTTCCACATGCCATTGTTCATGGCCGGCGCGACCACGATAGGACGCGGCGTGGCAAGCAGCGTGGTGGAGATGAGGTCATCGGCGATGCCGTTGGCCATCTTGGCGATGATATTGGCCGTCGCGGGCGCCACGACCACCAAGTCGGGCTCCTGCGCCAGCGAGATATGGTGGATGGGGTCGGAGGGGTCGTCGAACAGACCCACAGCGACCGGCTCGCCCGTGAGCGCGCGAAAAGTGAGCGGGCCCACAAACTCCGTGGCATGCTCGCTCATAACGACCTTGACGCGTGCGCCGCGCTTTTGCAGCAGGCGCACGATATTGCACGACTTATAGGCGGCGATCCCGCCGGTAATGCCCAGCAGGATCGTTTTTCCCTCAAGTTGCATTGAATTTTCGGGTGCCGTCGTCATTGTTAGGCTTCCTTGTTGGGGAGCACGAGCAGGCGGTGGCAGTACGGGCAGTGCGTAATCTCACTACCGTCGTGGTTGAGGTCGCTCATGGACGATGCCTGCAGCGCGGTGTGGCAGACCGTGGGGATGTTGCCCTTGATGGTCTCGACGGCCAGGCCACGGAACTGCTTGAGCAAACGCTCGTAGTCGGTGAGGACGTCGGTCGGCAGCGTGGCGGCGAGCGCGGTACGCTCCTTGGTGGCGGCATCAATCTGGGCCTGGAGGTCGGCGGCCTTGGCACGGGCGGCCTTGGTGTCGGCCTTTACGCCCTCCTCGAATTTGGCGATGATGGCCTGCGCGCGAGCCTCACGGTCGAGCGCCTCCTTGTGGGCGACAACGACATCCTTGCGGGTGTGCTCAATCTTGTCCAGTCGCTTGGCCAGGGTGGCGAGCTCGTTTTCCAGATCCTGGACCTCGCGGTAGTCAGAGCCGTCGACGTGGCGTTTCTTGGCGGCCTCGATGGCGTTGTTGGTCTGGATCTCGGTGGTGTTGAGATCGTCCAGCTCAATGTCGAGGTCCTTGCGCTGAGCATAGAGCTTGGTCATTTCGGACTTAAGCTTTACATAGGTTTTGCGCTTTGAGGCGAGCTCCTTGAGCTCCGGCATATTGGCAAGTTCGCTCTTGTTGCGGGCGAGCTCCAAATCGATCTGTTGCAGCTTGAGTAGCGTAGCGCCGGCGCTCATAAGTTCTCTCCTTTTGTCACAGTCCACCATTGGCAAGGGTTCAGTATTTTAATCGCATGACGGGGGTCGACCCCGGCGTCAACCGCAGAGTTCATCAAGATATCCACGAACGGCTCCTCGGAGCGATCGTGGCCGAGCAAGATCACGCTCAGCCCGCGCAAGGCAAGATCTTGCGCCACGTGATAGCCCGCCTCGCCCGTCACGATGACATCCGCACCGGCGGCGATGGCAAGCTCGCCAAAGTCGCCGAGGGAGCCGCCCAGAATGGCGACGGTGCGGCACGGGCGCTCGGCATCGCCCCATACGCGTGGGTCGCTGCCAAAGGCCGTGGCAGCACGGGCGGCAAGATCGCACAGCGTGCACGGGTCGTTGAGTGTCGCAAGCGCGCCCAGGCCGGTCGACTCGGGGTCGTCCACGTGCTCCAGCGAGCTATCGGGCACGGCGTCCAACAGCTTACTTAGGCAGATGCGTGCCTCGTGCGAGCGGTCCAGGTTGGTGTGGAGCGAGATAATGCTCACCCCGCAGCGGGCCGCCTCGTAGAGCGCCGCGCTGCACTGGGGGCGCGTTGCGCTGGGCGGGCAAAACGACTCGGGCGCCTTGATGTAGACGGGATGATGCGTGAGCAACACGTTGGCTCCGGCTTCCAAGGCGCGCTGCACGTTGTCCCTGGTAGCGTCAAGCGCGCAGGCAACGCCGCGGATCTCGTCGTCGGGGTCGCCAACGGATAAGCCTACGTGGTCCCAGGGCTCGGCGTCCGTCTTGGGATAGCGTGCCAGCAGGGCGCGCTCGAGCTCGGCGACGATCATGCGGCACCTACGATCGAGAGCAGCGTCTGGGCAAAGTCGTCCAGATCGCTCGGATTCACGCGGTCATCGAAGGAGATGCGCAGTGCGCCCAGCGCCTGCTCGCGACCAATGCCCATGGCGCTGAGCACGTGGCTCGGGTCCATGCTGCCGCTCGAGCAAGCCGATCCGGCCGAAACCTCAAAGCCGGCGGCGTCGAGCTTGATGATGAGCTCCTCGGAGTCCATGCCGTCAATATAGATCGAAACCATGCCGGGCAGACGGTCGGCCTGCGTGTAGTCGCCCATGGTAGCGTGAAAGCGTGGATTGGCCGTAAGCGTGGCGTAGAGCTTGTCGGAAAGGGCTTGCAGCTTCTCGCGCTCCTGAGCCACATGGGGCGCCAGAGACGAGGCGGCAGCGGCAAAGGCCAGCTGCGTGCGCAGGTCCTGCGTGCCGGCACGACGTCCGGCTTCCTGTCCTCCGCCAAAGATGCGGGGGCGCAGCGGCGTGCGGCTTTTTAGGTATAAGGCGCCGGAGGCTACGGGGCCGCCAATCTTGTGTGCTGCAACGGTCATAGCATCGACGCCCAGCTCGGTCACATCGAGCGGAATATGCAGATAGCCCTGGATGGCATCGGTGTGGAACAGGGCACCCGCGGTGTGCGCAGCCGCGGCAAGCTCGCGAATAGGCTGTACCACACCGGTCTCGTTGTTGGCGGCCATGATGCTCACGAGCGCGACGTCGTCGCCCAACAAGTCGCTCAGCTCGGCAGGCTCGATGTAGCCCGCACGGCAGGGCTGCACCAGGTCGACGGTAAAGCCGGCGGCTCGCAGCAGCGGCAGGTTGTCCAGAATCGAATCGTGCTCGATCGCAGACACGATCACGCGCTCGCGCTTACGATCGCGCTGACGAGCACCCTCGGCAAGTCCGAGGAGCGCCAGCTGGTTGGCCTCGGTACCGCCGTTGGTTAGGACGATCTCGGACGGGCGAACGCGCGCGCCAAAGCTGCGGGCGATCTCGCGGCGTGCAACCTCCAGACGTGCGGCAGCCTTGCGGCCGAGCGAGTGCAGCGAGTTGGGGTTGACGCCTGCAAGCTCGCTTTCGTCGTACTCGCGCTGCGCAAGGAGCGCCTCGGCGCGCATGGGCGTCGAGGCGGCATAGTCAAGATTCACGGGTATGCGGTTTTGACCTGCGGTCATAAGGGTTTATGCCTCCTGTGCGGCCTCGTTGCCCAGCTTCTGCAGCAGCGCAACCTCGGCGGCGGGATCTTCGGACTTAAATACGGCGGAGCCGGCTACGAGTACGTTGGCGCCGGCCTTGACGACCTCGGCGATGTTTTTGGAAGAGATGCCGCCGTCGACCTCGATCATGGGCGACACACCGTGGCGCTCGCACATGGCCTTGAGCTCGTGGAGCTTATGCAGCGTGCCCGGGATAAAGCTCTGGCCGCCAAAGCCGGGGTTCACGCTCATGAGCAGCACCATGTCGACGACCTCGATAATGCTCTCGAGCACGCAGACGGGGGTGGCGGGGTTGAGTACCACGCCGGCCTTGACGCCGCGCTGCTGTAGGTGTGTGAGCGTGCGGTGCAGGTGCGTGGAGGCCTCATAGTGCACGGTGATCATATCGGCGCCGGCGTCGGCATACCAATCGACGGTCTCGTCGGGGTTCGACACCATCAGGTGCGCGTCGACCGGCACCTTGGTGGAGCGCTTGACGGCCTTGAGGATTTCGACGCCAAAGGTGAGGTTGCCGGTAAAGTGACCGTCCATGACGTCGAAGTGCACATAGTCGGCGCCGGCGATCTTGTCGAGCTCGCCCTTGAGGTTGGCCATGTCGGCTGAGAGGACGGACGGAGCGATTTTGATGGAACCCATGGTAGTAGCCTTTCTGCGCTAGTCGGTGAGTCCGTAGAACTCTTGAGAGGGGACGCGGTCGGTAAGGATCTCGAGCGCCCTATCCAAAGTAACACCGTTGTAGAGCGTTTGCTCCACGGCAAAGGTGAGCGGAATGTCTACGCCCAGCGAACGGGCGAGCTCGCTCACGCTGCGGGCGGCGACGGCGCCCTCGACCACCATATGCGTGCGCGCCTGGTACTCGTCGAGCGATACGCCGTGGGCAAACTCGTAGCCGAAGGTGCGGTTGCGCGAATGCTCGGAGGTGCAGGTGGCAATAAGGTCGCCCATGCCGGCAAGACCCATACAGGTCATGGCCTGGCCGCCGCGGGCGTGCACCAGTCGGCTGATTTCTGCCAGGCCGCGCGTCATGATAAGGGCGAGCGTGTTGTCGCCTGCGCCGGTACCGGCGGAGATGCCGCACACGATGGCGATGACGTTTTTCATGGCGCCGCAAACCTCGACGCCGGTCATGTCCTGCGTCAGATAGATGCGGAAGGCCGTGGATAGGAGCAGGTCCTTAAAGGTCTCCCCTACCTGCGAGTCTTTGCTGGCGATGACGGCGGCGGAAAGTCCGCCGCGGCATATCTCCTCGGCATGGTTGGGGCCCGAGAGCGCCGCCACACGCATCTCGTTGCCGATCTCGCTGGCGATGACCTCGCTCATGAGCATGCCGGACTCGGGCTCGATGCCCTTGGTGAGGCACAGGACCGGAGTTTCGGTATCGATAAACGGCGCTGCCCGATGGCACACGTCGCGCAGGTGCATGGAGGGCACGGCAAAGATGATCGCATCGGCACCGTCGAGCGCTCGCGACAGGTCCGTGGAGGCGACGACGTTGCCGGGCAGCTCGTAGTCCACCAGATAGCGCGGGTTGCGGTGCTCACCGTTAATGCCGGCGGCCGTCTGCTCGCTGTGGGCCCACATGGTCACGCGCTCGGCTCGCGCGGCGGCAAGGCCGGCGACGGCGGTTCCCCAGGAGCCGGAGCCAATCAGCGCAACATTCATGACTCTCTCCTACTTATCGTCGGGCTCGGTGACGCGCTTGGTAAACGAGAGCTTGGATTCCTTACCCGTCATGAGCTTTTTGATGTTCGCGCGATGGGCCCACACCACGGTGATGCCGATCATCGCCATGCAAAACTTGAGGCCCAGGCTGCTGTACGGAAAGACCGCGCAGGCGGCGATGGGAAGACCGATGGCCGCGGCAAGCGAGCCCACCGACACATACTTGGTGATGGCGACGGCCACGATAAACATGCCCAGTAGCGAAAGTCCGATGGGCCAGTACCAGGCCAGTATGACGCCCAGCCCCACGGCAATGCCCTTACCGCCGTGGAAGTTGAGGTAGGGCGAGAAGATGTGTCCCCACACGGCAGCCAGGCAAATGACGCCGAGCATCCAGTCGCCGGCGGCACCGGGAGCCATGATGCTCACCGGGAAGGCATAGCCCACGCTCGCGATGAGCGGACGCGCGATAAGGACGCAGATGGCGCCCTTTAAGCAGTCGAGCAGCAGCGTGAGCGCGGCGACCTTGGGACCGGCTACGCGCAGGGCGTTGGTGGTGCCGATGTTGCCGGAGCCCGCCTTGCGAATATCCGTGTGGTTGAACACACGGCCCAGGATCAGGCCAAACGGAATCGCTCCGATAAAGAACGAGACCACGGCGCAGATGGCGGTCAGCAGAATCGGATTATGCATCCTTTTGCTCCTTCTTCCTAAAGAAGAGTCGAATGGGCGTGCCGGCAAAATCGAAGGTCGAGCGCATGCGGTTCTCCACGTAGCGCTGGTAGGTGTCGTTGACCAGGTCGCTGTGGTTGACGAAGAACGTAAACGTCGGCGGGTTGACGCCCGTCTGGGTCACGTAGTGCATGCGCAGGCGACGCTTGCCGTCCACCACGGTGTGGCCAAACTCGCGCAGGTCGGTGAGGAAGGTGTTGAGGCGCGAGGTACTGATCTTTTGCGAGCGCGTCTTCTCGGCAGCGTCGACCATCGCCCAGATCTTCTCGACGCCACGGCCAGTCAGGGCCGAGATGCGCAGGTACTGGGCCCAGGGAGCCATGACGCCCAGACGGCGGTCGACGGTCTCCATGCAGGCCTCGCGCTTGCGGTCGTCGTCGAGCAGGTCCCACTTGTTGAGCAGAACGACGATGGCGCAGCCGCGTTCGATGGCCAAGCCCATGACCTTCTGGTCCTGCTCGGTAACGCCTACGGAGGCGTCGACGACGAGCAGTGCCACGTCAGCACGGTCGATGGCGCGCAGGCCGCGGACCATGGAGTAGTACTCGATGTTCTCGTACACGGTGCTCTTCTTGCGAATACCCGCGGTGTCGACCATGCGGTAGTGCTTGCCGTTGCGCTCCACGACGGTGTCGATGGCGTCGCGCGTCGTGCCGGCGATGTTGGACACGATAGAGCGGTCGGCGCCCAGGATACGGTTGAACAGCGACGACTTACCGGCGTTGGGGCGGCCGATGATGGCGACGTTCAGCGCGTCGGGGAACTCATCGGCGACCTCGTCCTCTTCCTCGGGGAGCAGGGCCACGATGTCGTCGAGCAGGTCGCCCGTGCCGTGGCCGTGTAGGGCCGAGAGCGGCGTTGGCTCGCCGATGCCGAGCGAATAAAACTCCCAGATGCTGTCGTTTTCGCGATCGGGGTTGTCGAGCTTGTTCACCAGCAGAAAGACCGGCTTGTCGCAGCGCTTGAGCATGCGGGCGACCGACTCGTCCTCCTCGGTGACGCCGGTGCGGCCGTCGACCACAAATAGGATGACGGCGGCTTCCTCGGCGGCGGCGAGGGCCTGGTCGCGGATGGACGTGGCAAAGACGTCATCGCTCTTGAGCGGCTCGATGCCACCCGTGTCGACGATGGTGAACTCGCGGCCGTTCCAATCGGCCGTGTGGTAGGAGCGGTCGCGCGTTACGCCGCGGGACTCATGGACGATGGCGTCCGAGGTCTGGGCCAGGCGGTTAACGAGCGTGGACTTGCCCACGTTGGGGCGTCCGACGACGGCGACGATAGGTTTCATCTGCACTCCTTTAATGGGTAGGGTCAGTGGAATTAGTTGAGTCGGCAGGCACAATGCCAAGGATGTGCTCCAGGGTATCGAGCAGCTCATGCGGCATGGTCGACACCACATGAACCTCGGCGCCGCGAGCTTCAAGGCTTGCGAGTAAATCGTCACGATGATACTCGTCAAGGGTCATGCCGTCAGCGTTGAACATGAGCTTAGGCACAAAGAGCATAACCCCCGAGAGGTCCTGCGGCAGCTGCTCCAGAATGTCGCAGGCGACGATGAGGCCGGTCACGTCCACGTTGCCGCCAAAGTAACGGTTTTCGATAGCGGTGACGGTGCCGGCAAGGCCCCGTGGCGACTCCACAAAGCGGGCCACCGTATCGCGCGCGCTGGCGCCGGAGAGGCACAGGAGGCGCTGGTTGCGCCCGGCGATGCCAGCGCGGACGCGGGCCAGACGCTCGGCGTCGGCGGCAAGCACGTCGTCGGTCTCGTCCAGATACGAGCGAATCATACCGATGCCGTCGTAATACTGCGGGTAGCCGTCGTAAAAATCGGCTTGGGGTGGCTCGATGCCGGCGTCCAGATAGAACTCGTCGCTCATCTGGAAGGTGTGGCGGCCAAAGCGCTTGTAGGCACGATCCTGGAAGGGACGGATCATGGCAATGGTTTCGCGCGCGAGCTCAGGTTTGTCGCTGTAGGACCACGTAAAGCGGTTTTGATGCTTGGTGAAGCCCAGTGGCACAATGCCCAGGCTCGTGATCTGTTCGTGCTCCTCGCAAAAGCGTAGGGTCTTTTGCAGCTCCTCGCCGTCGTTCATGCCGGGACACAGCACAATCTGCGCGTGAATCTCGATGCCGGCGGCCATGATGGCCTCGAGCACGTCCATGCCGCGCTGGGCGTTACGGCCCATCATGCGGCGGCGGACGTCGGGGCTTACGGCATGGACCGACACGTTCATGGGACTCATATTGCGGTCGATAACGTTTTGCACGTCCTCGTCGGAAAGGTTCGTGAGCGTGACAAAGTTGCCCTGTAAAAAGCTCAGGCGGTAGTCGTCGTCACGAATGTAGAGCGTTGAGCGGCCGCCCTTGGGCAGCATGGTCATAAAGCAGAACACGCAGGCGTTCACACAGGTACGCATGCCGTCGAAGATGGGGCCGTCGAACTCAAGGCCCCAGTCCTCGCCGGGAAAACGGTCGAGCTCCACGGGGGTGACGGTGCCGTCGCGCGGGTCGAGAACCTCTAGGTCGACGGTGTCCTCGTCGGCCTCCCAGAGCCACACGATCATGTCGGTGAGTGCCTCACCGTTGACCGTGAGCACGCGCATGCCCGGCTCAATACCCACATCCCATGCGGGCGATTCGGGACGCACGTTCTTTACGAGCGCGCCCTCACCCGGCTCGGGGTCGCGGCTGCGCCCGTAATCGGCCACCTCGGCGGCGTATGCGGGTACGGTCTGGTCCATGATTAGCGACAAAGCTCCTTGATGCGCGCAACGGCGCGTTCGATGTGTTCTTGCGGAGTTGAGGCTCCGGCGGTGATGCCGATGCGGCGCGCGTTGGCAAACCATGCGGCCTCAAGCTCGGAGGCTTCCTCGATGTGATGGGTGTGCTCGCAGACATCGGCACAAATCTGCGCCAGGCGGCGCGTATTGCCCGAATTTTTGCCGCCCACGACGACCATGCAGTCGCAGCGGTTGGCAAGTGCAGCGGCCGCCTGCTGGCGCTCGCTCGTGGCAGCGCAGATGGTGTTGATCACGCGTAGTTCCTGCACACGCGGAGTGATGGAGGCCACGACCTCGGCCAGGTTCTGCGCGGTTTGGGTGGTCTGCACAACCAGGCCCACCTTGCCCTTGAGCGGCAGCGCGTCCGCATCGGCGGCGCAACTCACGACCTGCGCGTCATCGCCGGCGTGGCCCAGGATGCCCTCAACCTCGGGGTGGCCCGGCTCGCCTACGACGAGCACACGGTAGCCCTCGCGCACCAGGCGCTCGGCCGCCACGTGGACCTTCTTGACGTAGGGGCAGGTGGCATCGACCACGGTAAGGCCGCGCTCGCGAGCAGCCTCGATGACCTGCGGCACCACACCGTGCGCGCGAATGACCACGGTGCCCGATGCGGCGTCGTCCAAGGTGTCTGCCAGACCGACGCCTGCCTCGGCGAGCTCGCGCACCACGATGGGGTTATGGATGAGCGGGCCCAGGGTGTGGACCTGAGCGCTCTCCCCTGCCTGCGGCGCGGCGGCCAGCGCCATGTCGAGTGCACGCTGAACGCCGTAACAGGTGCCGGCATGCGCTGCGATTTCGATGGTGGGGGCGTCTGCCTTGCCGGGCGCAGCCTCGACGGTGTTCATGACGATCTCGCCCATGGCTAGAACCTGCCGGGGTGCTCGGCACACAGGTCGTCGCGCATGGCGTAGACGCGGCTCATGGCCTCGGACTCAAACCATGCCAGGCGCTCCTTGCGCTTGAGCTCGGCCGGTGCATCGGATAGCGAGATGGCCTTGCCGGCACGGATCCAGCACTTTTTGGGGCGCATGAGCTTTTTGCCCGCAGGCGTGATATCGGACCAGCCGCAGATGGCGAGCGGGTTGACGGGTGCCTTGCCCATCTGGGCGATGAGTGCAAAGCCGCCGTGGACCTCGGGCTTGATCTCGCGCGAGCGGATTCGTGTGCCCTCGGGGAAGATCAGGACGTCCTCGCCGCGCTGCAGCGCGTGCTGGGCGGCACGTAGGCACTTCATGTCGGCGGTGCCGCGCTCGACGGGAATGCCGCCCACGCGGCTAAAGGCCCAGCGCACGATCTTGCTCTTGGCAAACTCGGACTTAAAAATGGGGCGAATGCGGCGGCCGCCAAAGAATAGCGCCGTCTCTACAGCCAGGAGCTCGGCCATCGAGGTGTGGTTGCAGATGACCACGCTGCCGCGGCCTTCCTGGCGCTCAAACAGCAGGTCGCTGTCCTCGACCTTCCAGCGCCACATGAGCTTGGAGAAGACCCACAGGATGCCCATGACCACAAAGACGGTGCCGCGGATGAGCACGGGGAACTCGGCATAAGGCGCGTTGTAGTAATCCTCGGGCGTCTGCTTAAACAGGCGCATGAGCTACCTCCTTTGGTTGATGAGGTCCTCGATTATCGAGACGACCTCGTCGATGGTATGTGCGGTGGAGTCGACGTGCACGGCGTCCTCGGCGGGCACGAGCGGCGCGACCTCGCGGCTGCTGTCGAGCTTGTCGCGCTGCTTGAGGGCGTCGAGCGTCTCGTCGACCTCGGCCTCGAGCTGCTCTTCGGTGGGCGGCTGGGCGTCGTTTTGGTGGCGCTGCAGCACGCGGCGACGGGCGCGCTCGCGCGGGTCGGCGGTCAGGAACACCTTGACCTGCGCGTTGGGGAACACGACGGTGCCGATGTCGCGGCCCTCGGCCACGATATCGCGGCCCTCGGCGGCGCGGCGCTGATGGATGAGCATGGCGGCGCGTACGCCCGGGTAGGCCGAGACCTTGGAGACGTTGGCGTCCACCTGCGGGGTGCGAATGGCAGCCGAGGCGTCCGCGCCGTCGATGGTCAGGCGCGTGTCCTCGCCGGTGCCGTTGGTAAAGCGAATCTCGATTTGCTCGGCGAGGGCGTCGATGGCAGCCTCGTCGTCCAGATCGATGCCGCGGTCGAGCGCGGCGAAGGTGACGGCGCGATACATGGCGCCCGTGTCGAGCTTGTTAAAGCCCAGCTGGCGGGCGATCTCCTTGGCGATGGTGGACTTGCCGGAACCGGCGGGGCCGTCGATGGCGACGATCATGCAATGCTTCCTTTCGGTGGTTGACGTGCTGGTATGGGGCGCGGGCGCTGCGGCTTGGCGGACTGGCTAGCCCGTGTAGCGCTCGCGGTAGGTGTTGCGCTTGGGCGCGGAGCCGTGGCTGCCGTGGTGGCGCGTGCGAGTCGCGGGGTTGGCCGCCGGCGCGGCGGAGCGCTTGGCGCCGGCCTGCTTGGGCGGGATGCCGCCGGCCTTGAGGATCTGCACCTCGCGGTCGGTGAGCTCGCGCCACGAGCCCTTGGCCACGTCCTTGAGCTCCAGGCCGGCAAAGTTGCAGCGGTGCAGGCGGATCACCGGGTGGTGGATCTTGCTCAGCATGCGCTTGACCTGGTTTTTGCGGCCCTCGCGGATGATGACTTCCACGGCGGTTGTGCCGGGCTTCACACCCTGCGGGGCCACCGCCTCGGCCTCGCGCGCGGTAATGACGCGGCAGATCGCCGGCTGGCACAGGCCGTCGTCGAGCTCGATGCCGCGGCGCAGCGGTTCCAAGTCGCGATCGTTCAGGTCGCCGTCCACGAGCGCCTGATAGGTCTTGTAGACGTGCTTGCTGGGGTGCAGAAGGTCCTGCGACAGGTCGCCGTCGGTGGTAAAGAGCAAAAGGCCCGTGGTGTCGCGGTCCAGGCGACCCACCGGGAACAGGCCCGGAAAGCGGTCGCGCGGGACCAGGTCGGCCACGCAGGGGCGCTCCTGCGGATCGCTCATGGTGGTGAGGTAGCCGGTCGGCTTGTAGAGCATCAGGTACACGGCGCCCTGGTTGAGCTTGACGGGCATGCCGTCAACCTCGATATGGTCGCGGTCCACATCGACCTTGGTGCCCAGTTCGGTCGCGACCTGGCCGTTGACAGTCACGCGGCCGGCGGTCATCAGGTCCTCCGAGCCGCGGCGGCTCGCAACACCCGCGCGCGCCAAAAAGCGCTGCAGGCGCATGGTGTGCGGGTAGACGGGCTGGGGGTCGGTCGCGGGTGCGCCCGTGGCACCGGCGGCGTGTGAGGTACGCATCTCCCCTGCTTCGTTAGTCCTCGTCATGCGTATCCTCCGCAGCGTCGTCGGTGGCAAGTGTTTCCTCGCCGCCGGCTGCCTCGACATCCTCAACATCGGTATCCAGCAGCTCTCGCTCTTCGTCTAGGTCCTCGACCTGCTCCTCGAGCGTAGACTGAATGCTGCGGCCGCTTAGGCGCTCGCGGATAAATTGACGCGACTGCTCGTCGGGGGCAAACTGCTCCAGATCGGGAAGGTCGCGGGTGGAGCGCAGACCGAACTTCTCCAAAAAGGCGTTGGTCGTGCCGTAAATGATGGCCTGACCGCGCTGGGGGTCGCGACCGAGCTCGCGCACCAGACCCTTGTCAACGAGCGACGCGATGACGCCGTCGGAGTTGACGCCGCGGATGCCCTTGACCACCTCGCGCGTAACGGGCTGGTGGTAGGCGATAACGGCCAGGGTCTCGAGTGCCGCCTGCGACAGTTTTTGCGTATCCCAGCTCAGCACATAAGCTTCGACCACGTCGTGGTAGGCGGGGTGCGTGAACAGGCGCCACCCACCGGCGACCTCGCGCAGCTGAAAGCCGCGGTTGGCCTCCTCGTACTCAACTTTGAGCTCGGCCAAAAGCGACGCGCACTCGCCCGGGGCGATATCCAGCGCACCTGCCAGCGCGGGCGCGCTGACGGGATCGCTCGAAACCAGCAACAGCGCCTCGAGGGCGCCTTTGAGGCTGTTTGCCTCTAGCGTAGAAAAGGTTGACATGGTTGCCGCTCCTATTCGGTGAGCTCGGGGCCCTCGCCGGGCACGTATGCCTCGGCGCCCTCGACGCGGTTGATGCGGATGGTTCCAAAGATCTCGTCCTGGCTCAGGGTGAGCGAGCCTCGCTTGGTGAGCTCCAGCATGGCCAGGAAGGTGACGACGAGCTGCTCGGTGGTGGCGTCGCCGTCTAACAGCTCGCGGAAGGTGCAAGTTTGGTGCGCCATGGTAAAGCGGTCGACCGAGGCCACCGTCAGGTCGAGCGGCACGCGATGCGGCGCCACGTGCTCGGCCTCCAGCAGGAAGGTCTGGCGCTTGCCGTCAAGGTCGGCGCAGATGACGGCGAGGCCGCGCAGGGTAATGCCGGCCAGGTAGTCGGGCATGAGGCCCAAAAACTCGGGGTCGGGACCGGCCACACGCGGATGCATGCGGCTTTCGGCCTGCATGCGCGCGCCAAGGGCCGCCGCCGCGCCCTTAAACTGCTTGTAGGCGATCAGGCGCTGGATCAGGACCTCGCGCAGGGCGTCGCCGTCGAGTGCACTGAGCTCTTCGAGGTCTTCGTCAATCTCGTCATCGTCGACGGATTTGCTGGGGGCCTCCTGCGGCACCAGCGAGGCGGCCTTGATGTCCAAAAGGGTTGCCGCGACCAGTAAAAAGTCGCTCGCCACGTCCAGGTCCAGCGCCTCAATACGCTCGACCTCGGCCAGGTACTGCTCGGCCACCTCGCTAATAGAGATGGCGCCGATATCAACTTTTTGGCGGGTTACCAACTGCAGCAGCAGGTCGAACGGTCCGCTGTAGACCTGCGTCGACACGCGATACGACATCTTCGACCTCCTTTGACGGCGCCTTCGCGGCGCGGTTTGGGTGCATGTTGCGACCGTTTTGCACGGTCGACCTGTAAGTTTACCTTAGATGCCGGCGATTGCGAAGTTAAGCAGCTGCCCAGCGAGCGGATACACGGTAACGTCGAAATATCGTCCGATCACATCGATGCCGGTCCACATGGGCAGCAGATACAGCACGATGATAAGAATCGGCATGGCGTATTGCTGAAGTTGGTAGTAGTTGGCGAGTGCCTTGCCTTTAAGGAACGGCACGATGATCGACGAGCCGTCAAGCGGCGGAATCGGGATGAGGTTAAAGAACGCAAGCGACAGGTTGACCACGATAAAGGTGGCGCCGAAGTTCATGATTTGGGACGCCACGGCAAAGGACATGCTGGTGTAGAGGTTGCCGTATGCTGCGTGCATGATGGCGGCCGCAAGGCACGCCAGTGCGATGTTCGATGCGGGGCCGGCCGCGCTCACCAAGACCTCGTCGCGCTTGGGGTGCTTAAGATTGTTGAGGTAGACGGGCACGGGCTTAGCGAAGGCGAACACCGGGCCGCCGGCCGCGAGCATGAGCAGCGGTAGGATGATGGTGCCAAACGGGTCGATATGGTTGAGCGGGTTGAGCGAAACGCGGCCGCGCGAACGGGCCGTTTTGTCGCCGAGCGCCCAGGCCGCGGCGGCGTGTGCGCTCTCGTGGATGACGATGCCCACGATGACGGCGACGGCGCTCGCGAGCAGGTTCATGAGGTAGCTACTGGACATGGCGCTCCCCTAGCGGACGCGGCGCGAGGCGCGCGTGAGCAGGTAGTCGACCACAAACAGGATTACCGCGACGATGGCGTAATCCAGGCGGAACACGCCGCCGAAGGGCGATGTGATGACGCCGTATCCGGCGATGGCGCTCGGCAGCGCGCGCGAAAGCTCAACGACAAAGCCCACAATCTGCAGCTTGGCGGTAAGGCCGCTAAAGCACAGCAGCACGGTCATCGCGCTCATAAAGATGCCGCAGATGCGGCACGCGATGGCGATGATGCTCATCGCCACGGCAGCGGCCTTACGAGAGTTCACGCGCGGTCTCCTCTTCGATTTGGGTGGAAAGCTCGAGCCATTCGTCCTCGAGCTTGGGCAGCTCTTGCTTAAGCCCGTTATATTCCCCCAGCGCGGCGTTGAACTTATCCTGATCGGCATAAAGCTCTTCGCTCGCCATCAATTCCATAAGCTCGTCATAGCGGGCGCGCTTTTTGTCGAGCTCGGCCTCGATCTTCTTGAGCTGGTTGCGCACGCCCTTGAGCTTTTTGTTGAGCGCGGCGCGGGCCTGGGCCTCGGCACGCTTTTGCTCCTTGGTCTTTTTGCCCTCGGCCGGCTTAGGCGCTGCAGCGGGGGTATCGGCCTGGGCGGCGCTGGCTTTGGTGAGCTTGGCCGCGGAAGGTGTGCTCTCCCCTGCCGCCTCGGCGGCGGCGCGGGCCGCGAGGTCCTCGCGCTTGTAGAGGTAGTAGTCGTAGTCGCCGTCATAGACCGTGACCTTGCCATCGCGGATGTCGATCACGCGGTTGGCCACGGCTCGCACCAGGTGCTCGTCGTGACTGATCAGTACAATGGTGCCGGGGAAGTTTTGTAGGGCGTTCTCGAGCATGTCCACCGAGTCGATGTCCAGGTGGTTAGTGGGCTCGTCCAGGCACAGAAGTGCCTCGGGGGCCACGAGCATCTTAGCCAGGGCCAGACGCGCCTTTTCGCCGCCGGAAAGAACGCGGACCTGCTTTTCGATAGAATCGTTGTCACTAAACAGGAAGGCGCCCAGCAGGCTGCGCTGCTGCGGCACGGTCCATTTGGGCGTGACGGTGTCGATTTCTTGCAGGACGGTGTTGGACTCGGTCATGCCTTCGAGCGCGTGCTGGGCGTAATAGGCCACGCCCACGTTGGTACCCAGGTCGCGCGTGCCGGTAGTGGGCGGCTCCAGGCCGGCGATGATCTTCATGAGGGTGGACTTGCCGGCGCCGTTGGGGCCGACGAGCGCCACGTGCTCGCCGCGATAGAGCTTGAGGTCGATATCGCTATAGATGTGCTTGTTGCCGTAGGACTTGGACACGCCCTCCAGGCCCACGACCATGTCGCCCGAGCGCGGCGGGTCGGGGAACTTAAAGTCGATGTGCTTGTGGCCCTCGGGCAGGATGACGAGCTCTTTTTTGATCTGCTCGATCTTGCGGATGCGCTCCTGCGCCTGGGCGGCCTTGGTGGGCTTGTAGCGGAACTTGTCAACGAAAACCTGCATGTGGGCGATGTCGCGCTCCTGGGCGGCACGCTTGGCGCGCATCTGCTCCAGATTGTCCTCGCGCTGCTTGAGGTAGCTGCTGTAATTGCCGGTGTAGGTGGTCACGCGGCGGTTCTCGAGCGCGGCGACGTGGTCGACGCAGGCGTCCATAAAGGCGCGGTCGTGGCTGACGATGAGCACGGCGCCGTCGTAGTTGGCGATAAAGCCGCGCAACCACTGGACGCTTTCGAGGTCCAGGTGGTTGGTGGGCTCGTCCAGAAGCAGCAGGTCGGGATGGCGCAGGAAGAGCTTGGCCAGCGCGATGCGCATCTGCCAGCCGCCCGAGAACTCGGAGCACGGGCGCTCAAAGTCGGTGACCTTAAAGCCCAGACCGGACAGGATCTTGCGGGCATTGCTTTCGAGCTCGTAGCCGCCCAAGTGCTCAAAGCGGTCCTGGACCTGGCCGTACTCGTTAAGGAGCGCGTCGACGTCCTTGCCCTGCTCAGAGAGCTCGGTGATCTGGGCCTGCAGCTCGTTGGCGCGCTCGCCCATGCGGCGGATTTCCTTGGCGGCGGCCATGACCTCGGCGAGGATGGTCGTGTCCTTGTGCTCCAGGTTGGTTTCCTGCTCGAGGTAGCCCACCTGACAGTCCTTGGAGTACTGGACCTGGCCGGCGTCGGGGCTGTCGATACCCATGATGATTTTGAGCATGGTGGTTTTGCCGGCGCCGTTGGGTCCCACGAGCGCAAAGCGCTCGCCGGGGTTGATCTGGAAGGACGCGCCGCTAAAGAGGACGCGCGCGCCGAAGCTTTTTTCGATCTTGTCGACCAGGAGGATCATGGTGCCGCCTTTGACCTTGTGTGCCTATATGAAAAAAGGCCCCAACTTGCGTTGGAGCCTCATTCAATGCTCGGGTGGAGACGAGGGGGATCGAACCCCTGACCTCTTGACTGCCAGTCAAGCGCTCTCCCAGCTGAGCTACGCCCCCGTGCGAAGAAGTACTATACGGGAACTCCCCCGCCGATGCAAGGACAATTTCGGAAAAATCTTTCGGCGGCGGGGCCGGGGATGCGGGACGGGCTCGGGAGCGAGTGGCCCGCGACGCCCGATCCGGCCCGCGGGGGCGCGCCCTAAGGCGTGCGGTGCTGCCGCAGCCCGCCTTTCCGGCTCCAGCCCGGTCGCCCCCGGGGACCTCCCGCCATGAACGCGACCCAAGGCGTTTGGAAGTGGGCAAACAAGCTACTTGCAAGAAAATGTTGCCATGAAAAAGAAACAGGCCAGACAAATTGCCTGACCTGTTGAAAAACCTGGTGGGCCCTCCGGGATTCGAACCCAGAACCCAGGGATTATGAGTCCCCTGCGCTAACCGTTGCGCCAAGAGCCCTTTATATTAGTGGTTGCAAAGGCCATGGAGAAGTTCCATTTAGCGTGTCGTTGCACCACGACGTGAAATACTACCATGCGCGCAATGGTCATTCAACGCACGATCTTTTCGATCGGAAGGATCATGGTCCTGCCTTTGACCTTGTGTGCCTATATGAAAAAAGGCCCCAACTTGCGTTGGAGCCTCATTCAATGCTCGGGTGGAGACGAGGGGGATCGAACCCCTGACCTCTTGACTGCCAGTCAAGCGCTCTCCCAGCTGAGCTACGCCCCCGTGTGAAAAAGTACTATACGGGAACTCCTCCAAGGGTGCAAGAACAATTTTGAAGAAACTTTTTTGATCACACTCTCTGTGTCAAAAAGAAAAAGGCCAGAGGCTTATCACCTCTGACCTGTGCTTTTGATGGTGGGCGATACAAGATTCGAACTTGTGACCCCATCCGTGTGAAGGATATGCTCTACCCCTGAGCCAATCGCCCGTCGCCTTTCGGCAAAAGAGATACTAACATAGCAACGCGAGGATTACCAAGAACTTTTTGGCTTCGATTTTAAAATCGTATGCCAGACCACTCCGACACAATCCGTGTTTACGGCATACTTGCAGCACAACGACCTGTTCCTACACTCGTCGTCAAAACCAGCAGCTAAACCAATTTTCATACGGCAAGACCTTCTCGTAATAGGTGTCGAAGATCTTGGGATGCTCGTACTCGTAAATCCCGCTGGACCACGCCGCCATTTATTGAAATGATTAAACCTTTTTATAGACTTGCGCCGAAACGCCCGCCGCGAACACAGTCAACCAATTGAGCCTCTTTATAAGAAAAAAAGCCTCCGGTTTTCCGAAGGCCTTTGCATTCACGATGGTGGAGACGAGGGGGATCGAACCCCTGACCTCTTGACTGCCAGTCAAGCGCTCTCCCAGCTGAGCTACGCCCCCGTGACGAGGAGATATTATAGGGTAAGATCCTTGGTTGTGCAAGAAGTTTTTTGGCTTGATCTTCTACTTACGGGTTTTCCTGGGACGGGGCTGAATTGACTGATTTTGACTTTGGCAAAATCAGTCAATTAACCCACCGTCCCGATAAAACCCTCACGCGGCGATTGCCTACTCGCCCACCGTCCCGATAAAACCCTCACGGTATAAAAAACCGATTGCGATGCCTTGGTGGACTTGAATCTTGGCCGTTTTCCTTACGACATTAGAGATGCCCGTGTCAGCTAACAGGCCTAGAGGGCTGTGGTCCAGTTCCCACTCGAGACCGTGTTCGCTTACTACTGTCCCAGGAGCTATGGCGATGATGGAGAAGGTTTTGCCCTCGGCACCCTCGATGGTCAAGGTCTCGTCCTGGTGCAGGATTCTGGCCGTCACTTCGTCTTCTTCGATCCAGACGGGGGCGTCCGCATAGCCTGCCAGTAGTCCTAACACAGACAGGGCCATGTCCGGGCGACCGCCGGTGGCGCAGGTCGCAACCACTTCGGCACCCGGCCAGCGGCGTCGGACGGAATCGAGCGCCAGCGCCAGATCGGTATAGTCCTTGTAGGGGTCGTGGCGCTCTACCTCAAAGGCCTCGGCGGCGTCGACCAACGCGCGACCGGTGTCGCTCACCGTGTCGGCATCTCCTACATACACGTCGCAACTCAGGCCAGCGCCCAGCAGCGCGTCGAGCCCGCGGTCCACGGCGACAACGTGGTCGCACTCCCCCGCTAGTCGACGCAACAGATCCGCGCTCGCCACCACCGGCGAGCCGCAAACAACTAATACCTTGCAAGCCACGGCCCTCGCCTAGCCCTTAAACGCAAGCACACGGGCCAGATCCAGGTCCTCATAGCTATCGATAAAGATATCGCAGTTATCGCGAACCTCGTCGCGCTCCATACGGCCGTGTGGGTCATAAATGCCCACCCGCTTAAAGCCTGCAGTGCCAGAGCTCTTAAGGCCAAAGACCGCGTCCTCAAACACCCACGCGCGCTCAAACTGGTGCCCGTGGCGCTCCTCAAGGCGGCGCAGCGCCAGCTCGTACACATCGGGGAACTGCTTGGAGCGGCCCGCCTCGCCCGTCGTGGTAATAAACTCCATATAGGCGTCGAGCCCCGCACCCGCGAGTGCGGACTGCACCAGCTCGGCCGGCGTGGACGTGGCCACGCACATGGCAATGCCGGCCGACTTCGCCTGCTCCAAAAATGCCAGGAGCCCCTCGCGCGGCGGCACCTTGGAGTAGCCATCGATCAGGATGTCGCTCAGCTCGCGATACAGCTCCTCGCCATTTTCGCCAATGCCCCACGTGTCGTGGTAGGCCTGGCACTCGTCCTCGAGCGACAAATGCTCAAACTGGGCAAAATCGTCAATCGTTACATCAATGCCGTGACGCCGCAATAGTTCGGGCTGGGCATAGGCCCAAACGGGGGTGCTATTTACCAGTGTGCCGTCGCAATCAAAAATAAAAGCAACATTAGAGGCGGCTGTGTGGTTCATTCGCAAACCTTTCAATGTCAAATGGTAAACAACCTGCTAAAAACGTTTTACCAAACGTAAATCTAAAAATTTTGAAACCCTAATTGGTAAAACTGTCAAGAGTTTTACCATCGCAATTCTGTCAGTGGCATAAACATGGCGCTCACCGATTAAACGCCACCGTAAATCCACTTTCGTCCATAAAAGTAACGGACAGGTGTTATTGTGGTTTTTGCCGAAAGTTCCACCGAGCACGCGAGGTGGGACGAATCATAGAGCTATCGCCGTCCCTTCGATTCGTGCAGCCTTGGACCTTTCGCATCTAGTCACCAAGGCAACACGCTGCCGCGTCATGATGGGATCAAACGTGAGCGATACAAAGCTAAAGCCAGCAACCAAAAAGCCCGCTACCCGTAAAACCGCCCCGCACGCACCGGAGCTCACCAAGGACGATGTCTATCTGTTTGGCATTGGAATGTGGGAGCGCAGCTGGGAAAAGATGGGCGCGCATCCCGACACGCAGCAGCGCACGCGCGGCTGGCGTTTTTGCGTATGGGCGCCCGACGTTAAGAGCGTCCACGTTATCGGTGAATTCAACAATTGGGACGAACAAGCCAACCCGCTGGTGCCCGTACACACGAGCGCTATCTGGGAAGGCTTTATTCCTGGCGCCGAGCAGGGGCAGCTCTATAAATACCTCATCGAGACCAACGAGGGCGAAAAGCTCTACAAGGCCGATCCGTACGCCTTTAAGGCCGAGTGCCCTCCGGGAACGGCGAGCGTGCTGTGGACTCTCGATGGCTACCAGTGGAACGACGCCGCGTGGCTCAAGCGCCGCGCCGGCCACAACCACATGTCGCAGCCGCTCAACATCTACGAGGTGCATATTGGCTCGTGGAAGCGCCACGGAGACGAGCCACAGGGCGAGCCGGACGAGTACGGCAACTACCCCGGTCCCATGGACCCCTTCCCTGCGCAGCGCGGCGAGTTTTACACCTACGACGACCTGTCGGTGGAGCTCGTGGACTACGTGCGCGATATGGGCTACACGCATATCGAGGTCATGCCACTTATGGAGCACCCCTTCGATGGCTCCTGGGGCTACCAGACGACCGGATACTTTGCCGCTACGTCGCGCTACGGCAACCCGCAGCAGCTCATGCACTTTATCGATGCTTGCCACGAGGCGGGCATCGGCGTGATCATGGACTGGGTGCCCGGCGGTTTTTGCGCCGACTCCCACGGCCTTGCCACCTTTAACGGCCACATGCTGTTTGAGCACGAGATTCACCCCAACTGGGGCACGCACAAGTTTGACTTCGCCCGCGGCGAGGTCCGCTCCTTCTTGGTCTCCAACGTGCTGTACTGGATCGAGAACTTCCATGTGGACGGCATTCGCATGGACGGTGTGTCCAGCATGCTGTACCTCAACTTTGGCATTGACGATCCTGGCCAAAAGAAGTTCAACAAGTACGGTACCGAGGAGGACCTGGACGCCAGCGCGTTTATCCGTCAGGTCAACTGCGCTGTAGAAGCGCACTACCCCGACGTGATGATGATGGCCGAGGAGTCCACCGCGTGGCCGCTTGTGACCTATCCGCCGCAGGACGGCGGCCTGGGCTTCCACTACAAGTGGGACATGGGCTGGATGAACGACACCCTGCACTACATGCAGACCGATTTTCCGTGGCGCCCCGGCAACCATGGCTTGCTCACGTTCTCCATCATGTACGCCTTTACCGAGAACTTTATCTGCCCGCTGAGCCACGACGAGGTCGTGCACGGCAAGTGCTCGCTCATCGGCCGCATGCCGGGTGACTGGTGGCGCCAGTTTGCCGGCCTGCGCACGCTCGCCTTCTACCAGATGACGCACCCCGGTGCCAAGCTCAACTTTATGGGCAACGAGATCGGCCAGTTTATCGAGTGGCGCTACTACGAATCTATTCAGTGGTTCTTGACCGAGCAGTATGAGACCCATGCACACCATCAGGCGTTCATTAAGGCGCTCAACCACCTGTATACCGCCGAGCCCGCCCTGTACGAGCGCGGCTACAACGACGACGGCTTTACCTGGATCGACGCGGACAACTCCAAGCAGTCCATCGTGAGCTTTGTGCGTCAGGGCGAGGACGTCGATGACGACCTCGTGATCCTGATCAACTTTGACCCGGCGGCCTACGAGAGCTTCCGAGTGGGCGTGCCGCGTGAGGGCGACTGGGAGGTCATCTTTGACTCCGACCGTCCCGAGTTTGGCGGCAGCGGCTATGCTGGCGAGGAGCCCTACACCTGCTCGAGCGAGCCCTATCCCTGGAACGGGCAGATGGACTCCATCGAAATTAAGGTGCCCAGCCTGGCAGGCGTGGTGCTTAAGCGTCGCGGCCCCAGCAGCTATAAGCCGCCCGTGGTCGAGGAGCCCAAGAAGGCGACCCGCAAGCGTGCGTCCTCGGTGAAGCCCAAGCCAGCGGCCGCCAAGAAGGCTCCGGCCAAGGCGAAGGCTACGACGACCAAGGCCAAGGCTAAGGCCGCCGCAAAGCCCGCTGCCAAGGCTACCGCGACCAAGAAGCCGGCCGCCAAGAAGGCCGCTACCAAAGCCAAGTCTGCTTCTGTTAAGTCGTCACCTAAGGATGCGTAACAAAGCCGTTACAGCTGTAATTACCCGTCCCAGCGGGGCGTAGGATACAAGTCACGACCGTTCCGGGAGAAACATCCCCGGGGGAAAGGAACGTATGAATAAGATCTTCGACAACAAGCAGGAGTTTACCGAGCTCTATCGCGATGCCGTCATGAGCATTAGCGGCAAGAGCGTCGAGGCAGCCAGCGATCTGGATCGCTTTAACGCCCTGGCCAAGCTCGTGGCCGAGAAGGCGCGCACCGTTGCCACCAAGAGCGACGCCCGCGCCACCGCCGAGGGCAAGAAGCGCGTGTACTACTTCTCGATTGAGTTTTTGATCGGCCGCCTTCTCGACAACTACCTGCTCAACTTTGGCGTGCGCGACATGGTCGCCGAGGCGCTCGACGATATGGGCCTTGACCTGTCCGTCATCGAGAGCCAGGAGCCCGATCCGGCGCTGGGCAACGGTGGCCTGGGTCGTCTGGCCGCATGCTTCCTGGATTCCATGGCAGCCGAGGGCATTGCCGGCTACGGCAACGGCATGCGCTACCGCTACGGCCTGTTTAAGCAGGAGATCGTCAACGGCAGCCAGGTCGAAACCACCGACGAGTGGCTCACCAACGGCTATCCCTGGGAGGTCCGTCGTCAGGACAAGGCCGTGACCATTAAGTTTGGTGGCCGCGTCGAGGGCTTTGAGGAGAACGGCCGCACGTTCTATCGAACCGTGGACACGCAGGACATCCTGGCCGTCCCTTACGACATCCCCGTGGTGGGCTATGCCGGCGAGACCGTCAACAAGCTGCGCGTCTGGGCCGCTGAGCCGGTCGAGGAGCACTTCGATCTGGAGGCCTTCAACCGCGGCGACTACGCCCTGGCCGACGCCGAGCGCGCCGAGGCCGAGGCCATCAGCGCCATCCTCTACCCCAACGACGCCGGCGAGCACGGCCGTCTGCTTCGTCTGAAGCAGGAATACCTGTTTGTCTCGGCCGGTATCTATAGCCTGCTCGACACCTTTGAGAAGGAACACGGCGCGAACTGGGAGCTGCTGCCGCAGTTTGTGGCCATCCACACCAACGATACGCACCCCGCCATGTGCGGCCCCGAGCTCATGCGCATCCTCATCGACGAGAAGAAGCTCGAGTGGGATGACGCCTGGAACATCGTGACGCAGGTCGTGAGCTACACCAACCACACCATCCTGCCCGAGGCCCTGGAGAAGTGGCCCATCGGCACGTTCTCCAAGCTCCTCCCCCGTGTGTACCAGATCATCGACGAAATCAGCCGTCGTTGGCATGAGTCGTTCGATACTACGCAGGAAGGCTGGCAGGAGCGCCTGCGCCAGACCGCCATCCTATGGGACGGCGAGGTTCGCATGGCCAACCTGTCCGTGATCTGCAGCCACAGCGTCAACGGCGTGGCCAAGATTCACTCCGATATCATCAAGAACAATGTGCTCAAGGACTTCTATGCCCTGACGCCCGAGAAGTTCAACAACAAGACCAACGGCATCTCGCACCGTCGCTTCTTTGCCGAGGCCAACCCCACCTACGCCAAGCTCGTGACCGAGGCCATTGGCGACGGCTGGCTGAAGGACGCCTTTGAGCTTGAGAAACTTAAAGGTTTTCAGAACGACACCGAGTTCCTGAAGGCCGTGGGTGCCTCCAAGCGCGCCAACAAGGAGCGCCTTGCTGCCTACGTTAAGGCAGAGACCGGTCTGGTTATTGACCCCAACACCGTCTTCGATGTTCAGGTAAAGCGTTTTCATGCCTACAAGCGCCAGCTCATGAACATCATGAAGGTGATGGACATCTACAACCGTCGCATCGCCAATCCCAACTTCCACGTGACACCGACGACCTTTATCTTTAGCGGCAAGGCTGCCTCGAGCTACACCTTTGCCAAGGAGACCATCCGCCTGATCAACTCGGTGGCCGAGGTTATCAACAACGACCCGCGCGTCAACGAGGTCATGAAGGTCTGCTTTATCCCCAACTTCCGCGTGAGCAACGCCCAGCTCATCTACCCTGCCGCCGAGATTTCGGAGCAGATCTCCACAGCTGGCAAGGAGGCCTCGGGCACGTCCAACATGAAGCTCATGATGAACGGCGCCATTACACTGGGCACCCTCGACGGCGCCAACATCGAAATCGCCGATTTGGCCGGCCGCGAGAACGAGGCGATCTTTGGCCTGACCGCTCCCGAGGTCGAGCAGCTCTGGGCATCGAACAGCTACTTTGCGTGGGATACGCTCAACAATGATCGCGAACGTCTGGGCCTCGTGATGGATGAGCTCAAGGACAACACGTTTGCCGGCCTTTCGGGCAACTTTGAGAGCATCTACAACGAGCTTATGAACAACAACGACCCCGATCTGGTCATGGCAGACTTCCGCAGCTACGTGGATGCATGGGAGAAGCTCACGGGCAGCTATGGCGACCAGGAGACCTGGAACCGCAAGGCCCTGCTCAACACCGCCTCGAGCGGCTGGTTCTCGAGCGACCGCACCATTCGCGAGTACCGCGACGAGATCTGGCACGCTTAAAGGCCGCGAGTTCCCTTTGCCGCACGGCATTACTCGACGGGCGCGACCGAGCGCCGCGCCCGTCGCTAATGGGTTTAGGAACATCGATGACAGAAGGAGAAATCGATGAGTAAGAAAGAATGCATCGCGATGCTCCTCGCAGGAGGACAGGGCAGTCGATTGGGGGCACTCACCCAAAAGATCGCTAAACCGGCGGTTAGCTTTGGTGGCAAGTTCCGCATTATCGACTTTTCGCTGTCCAACTGCTCCAATTCGGGCATCGACACGGTGGGCGTTCTGACGCAGTATCGTCCCTACCTGCTGCATGCCTACGTGGGCTCTGGCGAGGCGTGGGATCTGGACAGCCGCGACGGTGGCGTGTCGATCCTGCCGCCGTACGAGACGCAAACCGGTGGCGCATGGTATGCGGGCACGGCCGACGCCATCACGCAGAACCTCAACTACATCAAGTCCAACGACCCCAAGTACGTCCTGATTCTTTCGGGCGATCATCTGTATCGCATGGACTACCGCAAGATGCTCAACACGCACATTGAGAACAACGCCGACCTCACGGTGAGCGTTATGCCCGTGCCGTGGGAGGAGGCCAGCCGCTTTGGCATCCTGACCACCGACCCCGAGGACGGCCGCATCACCAAGTTCACGGAGAAGCCCGAGAAGCCCGATTCGAACCTCGCGTCCATGGGCATCTACATCTTCTCGACCGACGTGCTGATCAAGGCGCTCGAGGAGGACGCTCTGGACCAGCGCTCGAGCCACGACTTTGGCAAGGACATCATCCCCAAGCTGCTCGGCGAGGACAAGCGCCTGTACAGCTACGAGTTCCACGGCTTTTGGAAGGACGTCGGCACCATCGCCAGCTTCCACGAGACCTCGATGGACCTGCTGGGCAACAACCCCGAGTTCGATCTGTTTGACAAGAGCTTCCCCATCATGTCCAACATCACCACGCGTCCGCCGCACTACATTGGCCCGGACGGTCGCCTGGACGACTGCCTGGTCTCCAATGGCTGCAAGATCTACGGCACCGCTCGCCACTCGATCCTTTCGACCGATGTCATTATCGAGGAGCGCGCCGTGGTCGAGGACTCCGTGCTGCTGCCGGGTGCGCACGTTAAGAGCGGCGCGCACATTTGCCGCGCTATTTTGGGCGAGAACTCCACGGTCGAAGAGGGCGTGAAGCTCGGCTCTGTCGATACCACCAAGGATACGGCCGTCGTTGGAAATGACGTCGTTGTCGGGAAGGGGGAATGATCCGATGATCAATCGCAAGGCCATCGGCTATATCACCGCTAACTACTCTTCGACCTACGGCAGCGTGCTGCTCAAGGACCGCCCCATCGCGTCCGTTCCGTTTTTGGGCCGCTACCGCCTGATCGACTTTCCGCTGTCCAACATGATGAATGCCGGCATTAAGACCGTCGGCGTTGTCATGCCGGGCAACTACCGCTCGCTGATCGACCACGTGGGCTCGGGCAAGGACTGGAGCCTGGACCGCAAGAAGGGCGGCCTGTTCATGGTGCCCGGCAACGCGTATGGCACCACCAAGGGCGGCATGCGCTTCTTGCTCCGCGACATCATCTCCAACAAGACGCTGTTCCAGCGCTCGGACAAGCCCTATGTTGTGATGATGGGCACCAACGTCATCTTTAACATGGACCTCAACACCATCATCGAGGCGCACGAGAAATCCGGTGCCCAGATGACCGTGGTGTACTGCAAGGCCACGCACAACGTCGAAGACGAGACCAAGCTCGATATCAACGAGAACGGCCGCCTGACGGGCGTGAGCGCCGGCGTCGCGTACGGCGACAACGCCTCTATGGACTGCTGCATCGTCAACCGCGAGACGCTGCTCGAGATCATCGACCACTACCAGGCCGCCGACTATCTGGACCTGCTCGAGGCGCTCCAGGGCGACTTTGGCAACATCGACGTGTGCAGCTATGAGTACAAGGGCGAGGTCGTGGGCGTGTTTAGCGAGAAGTCGCTGTATCGTCGCAGCATGGACCTGCTCGACCAGACCGTGGCCGATCAGCTCTTTGACCCCGAGCGCCCGATCCTGACCAAGGCCCACGACGTGCCGCCTTCGCGTTACGCGACCGGCAGCCACGCCTGCAACTCGATCATCTCGGCCGGCTGCATCATCAAGGGCACCGTGCGCAACTCGATCCTGTCGCGCGGCGTTGTGATCGAGGAAGGCGCCTCGGTGACCAACTCGATCATCAACCAGAGCTGCATCATCAAGAGCGGCGCCCGTGTTGAGAACGCCATTCTGGACAAGAACAACGTGGTTCCCACCAACACCGAGCTTCGCGGTACGCCCGAGAACATCCTGGTGCTGGGCAAGGCTCCGTTAACTTCCGATACCACCATCGCTCGTTAACGTTGGCACCACATAATCGCACGTAACTTGTAGAATAGTCGCCCGGTTAGCGCCAGGCGGCTATTCTCGAATTGCAACATGGGAGACATAATGGCACAAACCAGCAAAAAGATGCAGATCGTGTTTGCCTCGGCAGAGTGCGCGCCGTTTGTTAAGACCGGTGGCTTGGGTGACGTGGCGGGCTCGCTGCCTGCGGCACTCGTGCGCGCTGGCGCCGAAGTCATTGTGATGGTGCCCAAGTACGCCACCATCAAGGACGAGTACAAGGCGCAGATGGAGCACTTTGCCGACTTTTACGTGAGCCTGAGCTGGCGCAACGAGTACTGCGGGTTGGAGAAGCTCGAGCACGACGGCGTCACCTATATGTTCGTGGACAACGAGCACTACTTTGCGCGCGACTATCCCTACGGCTTCTTTGACGACGGCGAGCGCTTCGCGTTTTTCTCCAAGGCCATCACCGAGAGCCTGCAGCACCTGCCCGAAGGCTTTGAGTGCGACATCCTGCACTGCAACGACTGGCAGACGGCGCTGGCGCCCGTGTTCTTGCGAGAGTTCTACCAAGGCCTGCCGCTGTACGACCGCGTCAAGACCGTGTTCTCGATCCACAATGTGGCGTTCCAGGGCCAGTTTAGCGACACCGTGATGGAAGACATACTGGGTATGGCGCATATTCCGGCAGCCGCCACGCAGTTGCGCTGTGACGCCTGCAGCATTAACTATATGCTGGGCGCGCTGCACTATGCCGATGCCATCACCACGGTGAGCCCCACCTATGCGAGCGAGATCCAGACGCCCGAGTTTGGCGAGGGCCTGGACGGCGTGCTGCGCGAGCGTTCGTACGCCCTGCAGGGTATCCTCAACGGCATTGACGTTGTGGGTTTTGATCCGGCGACCGACAAGCGCATTGCCGCCAACTACACGGTTGATGACCGTGCGGGGAAGGCCGTATGCAAGGCCAAACTGCAGGAGGAGTTGGGGCTCGAGATTCGCGACGACCGCCCGCTTATGGTGATGGTCACGCGCCTGACGCGACAGAAGGGCATGGACCTGGTCATGTACGCGCTCGACCGCATCCTGTCCGGTGGCGTTCAGGTGGCCGTGCTGGGTACCGGCGACCGCGACTACGAGGACGGCCTGCGCTACTTCCAGGGCAAATACCCCGGCACCATGGCGGCGCGAATCGAGTTTGACCCGGCGCTTTCGCAGCGCATGTACGCCGCCGCCGATATGTTCCTGATGCCTTCGAAGTTTGAGCCCTGTGGCCTGTCGCAGATCATCGCCATGCGCTACGGCACCCTGCCCATTGTGCGCGAGACCGGTGGCCTGAAGGACACCGTGCAACCGTACAACGAGTTTACCGGCGAGGGCACGGGCTTCTCATTTAGTCACTTTAACGGCGACGAGATGGGCGACGCGGTGTTCCGCGCGGCTCGCCTGTTCTGGGATAACCGCGAGGCCTGGAATCAGCTGGTCACGCAGGCCATGAGCCAGGACTTTAGCTGGACACGTTCGGCCGATAAGTATCTGGACCTGTACTTCTTTATGCACCCAGAGATTGAGAGGCCGGTGGCGGTGGAGGCTGCTGCGGCTGTGGAGGAGCCGGCTGCCGCTGAGGCCGAGCCTGCGGCACCCGTTAAGGAGCCCGCTGCTGCCGAGGAGCCCAAGGCCGAGGAGAAGCCGGCTGACGACGGCGAGGTAAAGCCCACGGCGAAGCCTGCCGCCAAGAAGACGACGACCCGCAAGACGACGGCTAAGAAGGCCACGACCACGAAGGCCGCTACGAGCAAGACCACCGCTGCCAAGGCAACCACCACGCGTAAGCGTACGACCGCCGCTGCCAAGAAGGCCGTCGAAGCCGAGGCCGCTCCCGAGGTAAAGGCCGAGGCCACCACTGAGGCTGCCTCTGCCGAGGCTAAGACCGCGGCAAAGGATCCGGCCAAGACCGCTGCCAAGAAGACGACCGCGACCAAGACTGCGACCAAGACTGCGACCGCCAAGAAGGCCACGCCTACGAAGTCGCCAGCGACCAAGGCTGCTACGACGAAGGCCACCGCGAAGACGGCCCCGAAGGCTGCTGCAAAGCCCGCCGTCAAGGTCGAGGAGGCGCCCTCCGAGCCCAAGGCCAAGGCAGCTGTCGAGGCAAAGCCGGCCGCCAAGACCACCACACGCAAGCGCGCCACGACAACGGCCAAAAAGGCTACGACCAAGACAGCCGCTCCCAAGGCAGAGGCTAAAGCCAAGGACAAACCCGCAGTAAAGGCCGAGCCGGAACCGAAGGCCGCCGAGGTCAAGACCGCTCCGAAGGCTACGGCAAAGACCGAACCCGCCAAGAAGGCCCCGGTCTCCCCCGCCGCTCCAGCCGAGGAAAAGGCTCCGACCAAGAAGACCTCCGTCCGCAAGGCAACGGCCACCCGCAAGCGCCGCTAGTCCGGACGATCTAAAACCTAATAAAAACCCTAAACTAGGGGCGTTCCAACCGGGCGCCCCTTCTCTGTAGATAGTTGGTAAAACGATTTTCTAGGACAACCGTTCGCCGATAGTGAGCGACTGTAGTTTATACAACTAAAGTGCAACGGATATACTTATGCACTGTGCGTTAAGCCCATGACCCGCTGGCCATGATTGTATAGAACTGGACCGTACTATGAGATTGATACACAACAGCCGCCTGACGCAGTTTCGCACTCCTTTTGGCGCTGTGACCACTGGAACTTCCGTTTCGCTTTCGGTGATTTTGGAGGATGCCGACCCCAACCAGGCAACGCTCACCCTGCGCACCTGGGTCGACGGCATCGGAGAGACCTTGATCCCCATGGAGCACAAGGGCGATGGCATCTTTACCGGTGAGCTCAACTGCGCCGAGCCCTGTCTTGTATGGTACAGCTTTATATGCAATATCGAAGGCCAGCCCGAGGTCCGCTTGGGTGCGCCGCAGGGTCGCACCGGCGGCGAGGGCGTTGTATACGACTACGCCGAGGTTCCGTCCTTCCAGATTACCGTCTACAAGCACCGCGAGAACCGTCCCGCTTGGTACGAGCACGGCATGGTCTACCAGATCTTCCCCGACCGCTACGCCCGCGACGAAAACTGGCGCGAACGCACGCTGGCCGAGGTCGAAAAACCGCGTAAGGGAATCCAGCGTCGCATGGTCGAGGACTGGAACGAGCCGCCCGTGTACGAGCGTGCCGAGGACGGATCCATCAAGACCTGGGATTTTTACGGCGGCTCTCTCAAGGGCATCCAAAATGACCTGCCCCGCATCGCCGAGCTGGGCTTTACGGCCATCTACCTCAACCCGATCTTTGAGGCCGCGAGCAACCACCGCTACGACACGGCCGATTACACCAAAATCGACCCGATTCTGGGAACCGAGCAGGACTTTACGGAGCTATGCGAGGCGGCCGAGAAGCTCGGCATTTCCATCATCCTGGACGGCGTCTTCAACCATACGGGCGACGACTCGATCTACTTTAACCGCTACGGCAACTATCCCGGCGTCGGCGCGTGGCAGAGCGAGGACTCCCCGTGGCGCGATGCGTTTACCTTCCACGAGGACGGCACGTATGACTGCTGGTGGGGCGTGAGCAACATGCCCGCCCTCAACGAGAATTCCGAGCTCGTGCGTAAAAAGCTTCTGGGCAAGAACGGCGTCATTCGCAAGTGGCTGCGCGCCGGTGCCCACGGCTGGCGACTCGATGTGGCCGACGAGCTTTCCGATGACTTCCTGGCCGATATCAAGGCCGCCGTGCTCGAAGAGAAGCCCGATGCGCTGCTGCTCGGCGAAGTCTGGGAGGACGCCTCCAACAAGATCAGCTATGGCCATCTGCGCCGTTATCTGCAGGGCTCCGAACTCGATTCCGCCATGGACTACCCCTTCCGCGACATGGTCATCGGCTTTTTGATGGGCTACAAAAACGCCTATCAGGCTGCCGAGGACATCGAGACACTGCGCGAGAACTACCCGCGCGAGGCACTGGCCTGCGCGCTCAATCTGCTTTCGAGCCACGACCGTCCGCGTATTATCTCGGTGCTCGGCGGCGGTCCCGACGAGTCGCAGCTACCCGAGAGCGAGCGTAGCAAATGGCGCTTGGACGAGAACTCCATGGACCTGGCCAAGAGGCGCTTTTGGTTGGCGACGCTCATGCAGATGACCTTCCCCGGCGTGCCCTCGATCTATTATGGCGATGAGTACGGCCTGGAGGGCCTCACCGATCCGGGCAACCGCCGTACCCTGCCGACAAAGGACCAGCTCCACGATTTCGATACGTTGGCCATCGTGAAGAACGCATCCGCCCTGCGCCGCGCGTTGCCTTTTATGGTTGACGGCGAGATCAAGGCCTTCGCGCTTAACGACGACGTCCTAGCCTACACTCGCACGGGCAAAGACGGCGAGGCTGCGACCGTTATCGTCAATCGCAGCCTACGCAATTCGCACCGCGTAACGATTCCGGCGCTCGGTGAATGCGCGAGTGACGTGATCAGCGGCCACGAGTGCGAGATCCACAACGGTACGGTTACGCTCGACCTGTACCCGCTGGGTTCTTCGATCATCTATCACCATGCCGAGAGGCGCCTGCAAGAGCCGCTCGATCATGGCGCGGGCGTCGTGTGCCACATCACCTCGGTGCCGACTGACGATGGCAAGCCGGGTACGATAGGCGCACCCACGCGTCGCTTTATCGACCACCTGGCCGCCATGGGCATGCGCTACTGGCAGGTCCTGCCCGTCAACCCGACGGATTTCTTCCGCTCCCCCTATGCCGGACCCTCGGCTTTTGCGGGTAACATCGACCTGCTGCCCGAGAGTCACGAGGAGCTGGCCGCCGACTTCGCTTCTTGGAAGGCCCACGGTGGCGAAGATGCCGACCCGCTGTACACCGCGTTTAAACATCGCAATGCCGATTGGCTCGAGAAGTACTGCGTCTACATGGCCGTTAAGAAATACTTTGAGGGCGAGTCGCGCCACAATTGGCCGGCAGATGTCGCGCGCTACAACGAGCATCTGATCGACGACAAGCGCTTCCACGACGAGGCCGAGCTTCAGGCGTACATGCAGTACCGCTTTGACCTGGCTTGGTGCGAGCTCATGAACTATGCGCACAAGAAGGGCATCGAGGTCATCGGCGATATCCCGATGTATGTATCGGACGATTCGGCAGATGCCTGGAGCGAGCCCGAGAACTTCTGGCTGTCCGATACCGGCAAGGCAATCGAGATATCCGGTGCGCCGCCCGACAACTTTGCGCCCGAAGGTCAGGTGTGGGGAAACCCCACCTTCCGCTGGGATCACATGAAGGAGAGCGGCTATCGCTGGTGGCTCGATCGCCTGCGCCGAGCGTTCGCGCTCTACGACCGCGTGCGCCTGGACCACTTCCTGGGCTTCCACAACTACTTTAGCATTCCCGCTGGCAAAGCCTGTGCCGACGGCCGCTGGCTTGCCGGTCCGGGCAAGGACCTGTTCCAGACCGCCTACGACGAGCTGGGTCCGCTCAATTTTATTGCCGAGGATCTGGGCTATCTGACGCCTGGCGTTCGCGCTATGGCTTCGACCTGCGGTTTTCCCGGCATGGACGTACTGGAGTTTAGTGACTACGACGTTCGCGGCGGAATTCATCCCACGCCGGGCAAAATCCTGTACACCTCGACGCACGACACTTCGACGCTCGCTGGCTGGTGCACGCGCTCCTTTACAGGCGGCGACGAGCCGAGCGGTGCTGAGGTGGCGGCCAAGCTGATGGGCGACGCGCTCGCAAGCGACGCCCCCCTGGTGATGATGCCGCTGCAGGATGTGCTGGGGCTGGGGGACGACGCACGTATGAACGTGCCGGGTGTAGCCACAGGCAACTGGACGTGGCAGGCACAAGAGGCAGACGTTGCGGAGGCCGAAGAGAAAACTGCGAAGCTCCTGCGCAGCACCCATAGATTCTGGGGCGAAGCGTGATAAAACCCCCGATATGGGGTACAGTTACAGCTGTTTGAATTTTTGCGGGCAGAGCTATCTGCCCGCTTTGTGCTGAAAAGGAAGTATTATGGCGCGCTACGAATACAAGTGCACGAGCTGCGGCAACGTTTTTGAGGTTGAGCACCCCATGTCCGAGACTCCCGAGGTTGTATGCCCCAGCTGCGGCGCCCCGGCATCCAAGACGTTCTCGGCCAGCGGCATTAAGTTCGACGGCAGCGGTTTCTACAACACCGACCAGCGCAGTGGCGGGTCCAGCACCAGCGCCACAAGCGGTTGCTGCGCCGACTGCCCGAACAACCACTAGCGACAAGCGGCCCCGACACCCAGGCTTCCTGATGAGTTGCGGTGAAATAGTTCCTGAATCAGCCCTTTCAACGGCCAAGCAGGATCCATTTCACCGCAACTTTTCTTTAGATCGGATTTCGGGCTGATGCTAAGTTTGTAACATTTCAAAACCCTGCCGGATTACGGGGCCGAATTGGCAACCTCTATCCATTCCGGTAATTTGCAAATTTCAACAAACCATCTACCTGCGGTTTTATTTAGGCCATTTTTGCTGTGGTCAGGCATCACCAATCTTGCCCCGTAATCCGCTCTACTTTTGATAGCAGCAAGTATGAAACGGGGCTATTTTTCCCACTCTTTAGCTAATTTGGGACGGGGCTTTTTTAGCTGCCCCAGCTGATAACGCAAATGTTTGGCCGACTGGCGGCCAGGGCAGCTAAAAAAGCCCCGTCCCAAATTAGCTACCCTTGGAATCCGTTTTACTTGCGGACCAGTCTGGCGCAGAAGTGGCCGTCGTAGGAGTCGGCGTTTGCGGGGACGCTCTGGAAAAGTCCACGGTCGTTCTGGCGTACCGATACGAGTTTCTTGGCCTGGGCGAACTCGGGGAGCTGCAAAATCTGGGCTTCGGAGAGCGGCGCCACGGAAAAGCCGGCGCCCTCGGGAGAGGCTAGGAAGGCATCAACGACCTGCGTGTTCTCCTCGTCGAAGACCGAGCAGGTGGCATAGATGAGCTCACCGCCGGCAGCCACGCGCGCGGCTGCTTCCTTGAGCATCGTCAGCTGCAGGCGGGGCAACTCCGTCGTAACGTCGTTCTCGGTTAGACGCCAGGGAATCTCGGGATGACGGCGCATGGTGCCGGTGCCCGAGCACGGAGCATCGATAAACACCGTGTCGAACAGGGCAGGCTCGCCAAGCATCGCGTCAAAGGACGTGAGCACCTCATTGAGCTCGCAGGCATCGCCCGACACCGTACGAACACCCGTAATACCCGCCTTATGCAGACGTGCGAGATTCTGGTCGCACTTGCGGTCATGCAAATCGAGTGCGGTGTGCTGACGGTCGCAACCGGCACGTTTGGCCTGGCACATCATCACATAGGTCTTGGTGCCACGACCGGCGCCAATCTCTAGACAACGCCCGGGACGGGTCGCCGCGGTAGCGATGAGCTGGGCGTTAAGGTCCGAGGCCACGGCAGCTGCGCGCTCAAACACACCCGACGCAACCGTGGCCTGCGCGTCGACCGGCGCATGGCAACCCGGGAACACGGGTGCCACAAGCTGCGAAATGTACGGATCGGGTTTGGTTGCAAAGGCATTCTCGTGCAAAGCCAGCGGCGCGGGCGCCAGATTGCCGGCAAAGCCGAGCGCGCCCTCGGGTGTATCGAACGACGCCATAATGCGAGCGCACAGCCAGCGCGGCATGCCCATCAGGCGAGATAGGCGAACCAAACGGCGCTCGGACTCATCGGCATCCGCTGCAGTGGCAAAGTCCTCGACGTTGTTCGCAACCTTATGCAGCACGGCGTTCGCCAGACCGGCGGCAGACTTAGCACCGCTGCGCACGAGCTCAACGCCCTGACTCACCGCAACGCGACCCGGGGTATGCAGGTAGAGCATCTCGAAGGCCGAGATACGAAGTGCCATGCGCACACGAGGCGCGACCTTTTTGGGCTTATCGAGAAACTGGTCGAGCAGCTCATCCAAAATGCCCTGGGTGGCTGCAACGCCCAGTGCCAAACGAGCGGCGAAAGCAGAATCGCGCTGGTCAATGGCCTTGGCCGAGGCACGGGACGAGAGCACGTCACGCGCGTACATGCCGCGGCGATCGGCCTCCATCAAAACATCAAGCGCGAGCTTGCGCGCGGGGGAAAGCTTACTCATGACAAAACACCCCACGAAAGATCCGCACCCTGCAGGCCGGCAGCCCAGGCAGAAGCAGCCATAGCACGCTTACCATCGGGCTTAACCTCGAGCAGTTCGACCGCGCCATCGGACAGGCCCAGGTAGACGCGCTTGGCCTGAACGGCGACGAGCCCCTCGCCAAGCGATACATCTGCCGGCGCGGCATCGAGCACGCGCACGGTCTTGCCGGCAATCACGCAGCGAGCGGGAGCGGTGTCGGAAGAGGCAAGCACATGACGCACGCAATCAAGCGCCCCCATCTGCGGATCCAGACGCATCTCCTGCTTGGAAATCTTGGCAGCATGCGTGACGAGCAACTCATCCTGCTCAATCCAAACAGCCGAGCCGTCGGCAAGCGAGGGAAGCGTATCGGCAAGCAACTTACCGCCCAGCTCACCAAGCTCCATGGTCAGTGCCTCGGCATGTTTACCGGCAACCGAGGTCGACGCCTGGGCGCAATAAGCGCCCGTATCCACGCCATGCCCAATGCGCATAATGGAAACGCCAGCAACCTCGTCACCAGCAAGAATGGCACGCTGAATGGGAGCGGCGCCACGCCAACGCGGCAGCAGCGAAGCATGAACATTCACAATACCGAGCGGCGCCATATGCAGCACCTCATCGGGCAAAATGCAGCCATAGGCAGCCACACAGAAAATATCGGCATCAGCAGCCTTAAGCCGATCAATAACATCCGGCGTCATACGATTTGCCTCAACAACGGGCAGACCAAGCTCAAGCGCCTTGGCCTTAACAGGAGACGGCTCCAGCTTTTTACCACGCCCGCGAACAGCATCGGGACGCGTAATTACCAGCGTAATCTCATTCCCAGCCTCAACAAGCGAAGTCAGCGACGGCACCGCGAAATCGGGCGTACCCATAAACACAATACGCATAAAGAACGTCTCCCCTCAAACAAAACCGAGACGGCTACAAATACCAGCGGAAAGCCAAGTCGCCAGCCCATCCGCAATAACAATTCAACAAGAACAAATATACCCAAAACCAAAGAAAGAGCCGCAATAAAAGCAGCTCTTCCAACAAAGCAATTATCAGCGAAGACGTCCCTCCCTGGCCCGACGGCACCCGGGCGAAAAGGAGCACGAAAACGCAGTCCCCTTCCGCCGCAGGGCTTAGGTTATTGCTCCACGCGCAGTTCCGCACGAGCCGAAGAGCACTTAATGTGCTCTTCGTGCGAGCAGGACTGTTTGAGCATGGAGCAAAACCTAAGCCCTGCGGCGGAAGGGGACGGTGGGACCTACTCCGTCTCGCCCGGTCGAGCGCCGCGGGCCAGAGCGTCCTGGTACTCCTTGACGGCCTTGATGCGCTGCATCGGCTTGAGTCGCTCGAACATGGTGTTGCCGTGCAGGTGATCGATCTCGTGCTGCAGGCACACGCAGAACAGGTCGCCCGAGGCCTCATAGCGAATCAGGTTGGCGTCCAGATCGTATGCCTCGACAACGACATGGTCGGGACGCTCGATCTCGCAGCTAATGCCAGGGATAGACAAGCAGCCCTCGCTAAACGGCACCAGATGGTCGCTCTGCTCAACAATGACAGGGTTGATGAGCACGTAGGGATCATAGTCGTTCTTGTCGGTGTAGTCGCAGTCGATGGTAACGAGTTGGATGAGCTCGCCGATCTGCGGGGCAGCCAGACCGCAACCGCCGTTGTCGAACATCATCTTCTTCATCTTCTCGGCAAGCGCCTCGATCGCCGGGGTGATCTCCTCGATGACGGCGCACTCCTGGCGCAAACGAGGGTCGGGCGAAAGTACGATTCCGTTGGCTTCCATGGCCATCCTTTCGGGTTGTTACAGCAAATCATAGGCATCGACGTCAACGCTCACGCTCACGCCGCGCACGGAGCCCACCTCTTTGAGGCAGGCGTCGATATCATCAGAGACATGGTACCCTACCGGCGACTTAACAAGCAGATGGAAGCGATAACGGTCTTTGGCTCTCTCGATTACACACGAAGCGGGGCCCAGCACCTGCGGCACGACACTTCCAGCCCGCAAAAAGTCAGGAGCAGCGGCATGCCAGCGGCGCTTGAGAAGCTTTGCGATGCGCCCAATGTAGTCCTGCGCATTATCACGATTCGCCGACCACACCAAGATGTTGACAAGACGCACGAAAGGCGGGTACAGCGCGTCTCGGCGCTGGTCCAGGTCGTAGTCGGTAAAGATCGAGCGGTCGTGCTCTGCGACGGCGCGAATGACCGGGTCCTCGGGCAGATACGTCTGGATGATAACCTCGCCGGGACGATCGCCGCGACCGGCGCGGCCGGCGACCTGTTCTAGCAAATCGTAGGCGCGCTCCCCCGCCCTAAAATCGGGCAGCTTTAACGCAAAGTCGGCATTGACCACGCCCACGAGCGTGACCTCGGGAAAATCGAGGCCCTTGGCAATCATCTGGGTACCCAGCAGCACCGCACAATCGGCGGCATCGAACTGCTCGAGTAGTTTTTTGTGCGCATCCTTGCCGCGTGTGGAATCGGCGTCCATACGAATGATGGCGACATCCTCGGGCAGCATCTGGTGTAGGGCGTCCTCGATCTGCTGCGTACCCAGGCCCATTTTTGCCAGGTAGCGGCTGCCGCACTTGGGACAACGACTCGTGGGCGCAGGATAGGGCTGCACGCGCCAAGACGATCCGCAGGTGTGGCACTGCAGCGTGTGCGTGCGCTCGTGGTACGTGAGCGCGGTAGAACAGTGGTTGCAGGTGGGGACGCAGCCGCACTCACGGCACATCAAAAACGGCGCAAAACCGCGGCGGTTGTGCAGCAGTACGGCCTTCTCGCGGCGCTCGACCACGCGTTCCAGGCCTTCCATCAGCGGTTTAGAGAACATGGAGCGGCTGCCGTGCGCGAACTCGCGGCGCAGATCGGCAATGCGGACCGTGGGCAGCACGGCGTGTCCCGGGCGCTCGGGCATCTCGACGCGCGTCCAGGTGGCACCGTTGTACATACCGCGGCGACAGCGGTCGAGGGCCTCGGCCGAGGGCGTGGCGGAGCCCAACACGAGCGGGCACCGATAGCGGCGCGCCATCTCGGCAGCCACCTCGCGCGCATGGTAGCGCGGGCTGGAGCCCTGCTTGTAGCTGGTCTCGTGCTCCTCGTCGATGATGATGAGACCAAGATCGCTGAGCGGGCAAAAGAGCGCCGAGCGGGCGCCCACGACCACGCGCGCGGCACCGCTGGCAACCATATCCCACTGGTCCAGACGCTCGCCGGCCGAAAGACGCGAGTGGAAGACCGCGACCGTCTCGCCAAAGCGCGAGCGGAAGCGGCCGACGGTCTGGGCCGTCAGCGAGATCTCGGGCACGAGTACGCAGGCCGAACGGCCGGCCGCCAGCACGCGCTCAATAGCCGAAAGGTAAACCTCGGTTTTGCCGGAACCGGTGACGCCATCGACAAGGACCACGTCGCCATGGGCATCAAGGCGGGCGCGTTCAATCTGCGCGAGCGCCTGCTGCTGGCCGTTGGTGAGAGAGACCGGTGCCTTGCCGCTTGCCGAGGACAACGTGGTCTGCTCGCTACACCCACGCCAGGCGCGGCGCTCCTCCACCACCACGACGCCGCGTTTTTCGAGCGCTTTAATGGTCGCCGACATGCTGTTGTAGAGCAGGTTGAGGTCGCGCGTCGTGACCGGGCCGCATTGGAGCGCGTCGATGAGCTGACGCTGACGGACCGCTGTCTTGGGCGGCGTGTAGTCGAAACCCTCGGGCGTGAGCATGACCCAACGGTTTTGGATGGGTTTTACGGCGGGGCGCTCAACGGTCCACACGCCGTCATCGCCCTTCACGACACGCGGACTGCCGCCCGGAGGCAAGAACAGACGCAGGCACTCGGAAAGCGTCGCGACGTACTCGTGGCTCATCCAGCGCGCAATGCGTGCAGCCTCGGCGGTAAAGAGCGGCTTGCTGAGGATGGCCTCGATGGGCTTGATGCGCAAGGGGTCGAGGGTGTCGTTGCCTTGCAGGTCGCCCAGCTCGGGCGCGATGTCGACGATATAGCCCGCGGCCGCACGGTTGCCAAAGTGGACCAGGACCGTGGATCCAATCTGGGCATCGTTGGCAAGGGACTGCGGGATGCCGTAGTCGAATGGCTCGGAGAGCGCACGGGTCGGGATGTCGAGGACCACGCTCGCGTAGGCGGAGAGGGGTTCGGGTGCGAGACCGGGCTGCGCCGGGGCGGCGGCAGGGGCCGCGGACCTCGGAGCTTCATCCGGTTCCGGCGAACCAAACAGCGACAGTTGCTCGGCCATGGTCTCTGTACCTCCCATCCCATACGTCTTTAGAAACAAGAGCCCCGCTCAGGTGAACGGGGCTCGGATACATGCGTTTACGCAGCTGCTACAGCGCCATCGTACGGGCGCGGTCGATACGCGCCAGGCAGTCGCCGCGGCCGACGAGCGCCATGGTCTCGCCCAGCGGGGGGCTCACCATGTTACCGCAGACGGCGACGCGCACAGCTTGGAACACCACGCGCTTCTTGAGGTCCATCTGCTCGGGCAGCGGCTCAAGCGCGGCGTCGATGTTGGCAGCCGTCCACTCATCCACGCCCTCGAGCGCGGCCTTGGCGGCATCCAGAATGGCGCCCATGCCTTCCTTGGCCAGACCCTTGTTGACAGACTTCTCGTCATACTCGAGCGTCTCGGCCGTGGCAAAGATGGGAGCGGCGACGGTCACGGCGTCGGCCGGCATCTTGGTGCGCGGCTTGACGATGGCGGCAAGCGCGTCGATCCAGTCCTCGCCGTACTCGATGTTACCCTCGATCATGCCGGCCTCGTGCAGCTCAGGGACCATGATCTCGTCGGCAAACTGGGCGTCGGACATGTTGTTGATATACTCGGCATTGACCCAGTCGAGCTTTTTGGGGTCGAAGGTCGCCGGGTTCTTGGAAATACGGTCGAGCGAGAACTTGCTGGCCAGGACATCGCGGGGGATGATCGTGGTCTCGCCGTCGAGCGACCAGCCGAGCAGCGCCAAGTAGTTAACGAACGCGTCGGACAGGTAGCCGGCGTCGCGGTACTCCTCCACCGAGGTGGCGCCGTGGCGTTTAGAGAGCTTTTTGCCGTCGGCACCCAAGATCATGGAGATGTGGGCGAACGTGGGAACGGGCGCGCCGAGGGCCTCGTAAACCATGACCTGGCGCGGGGTGTTGGACAGATGGTCGTCGCCGCGGATGACATGGGTGATCTTCATCATGGCGTCGTCGACGACAGTCGCGAAGTTATACGTGGGCGTGCCATCGGAGCGGAAGATGACAAAGTCGTCGAGCTCCTTGGCGTCGAAGGTCACCTCGCCGTGGACGGCGTCGTGGATGACGACATCGCCGCGGTCCTCGGGCACCTTGATGCGAAGGACGTAGGGCTCGCCGGCCTCGATGCGGCGGCGTGCCTCCTCGGGATCGAGATCGCGACAGCGGCGCTGATAACCCTGGAAGGGGTCTTTACGCTCCTGGGCGGCCTTACGGTCGGCCTCGAGCTGCTCCTTGGTGCAGAAGCAGGGATAGGCCTTGCCCTCGTCCCAAAGCTTCTGGGCGGCCTGCTTGTACAGGTCCAGGCGCTCGGTCTGGGCATAGGGGCCAAAGTCGCCGCCAACCTCGGGGCCCTCATCCCAGTCCAGGCCCAGCCAACGCATAGCGCGCAGAATGATCTGCGTGTTCTCGTCGGTAGAGCGGGTGGGATCGGTGTCGTCGATGCGCAGGATGAACGTGCCGCCGTTTGCGCGGGCAAAAGCCCAGTTATAGATAGCGGTGCGGGCGCCGCCGATGTGCAGCTTGCCCGTCGGTGAGGGTGCAAAGCGGACGCGAACGTCTGATGCCATGGAAATCTCCTCGATTGCAGGATGGATGTCTAACCGCACCAGTATAAAACAACAACGCCCACCTCCGCACAAAGGGCACCGACCCAGTCATCGAAGCCGGGTAGCTAATTTGGGACGGGGCTTTTTTAGCTGCCCCGGCAGGCTATCGGCTAAACCAGCAAACAATCAGCCGGGGTAGCTAAAAAAGCCCCGTCCCAAAATAGCTACCTTATGAGTAGGTGCGGAAAGGGTGTGAATGTTGGATTTACGCGCTATGATGTGCCCCTGCATACAGAGCCCAGCGGAATGGTAACGGTCGCTGGGACACGTTATTCGAAAGGACAATCATGTCAGAAGAGCTTCGTTCCATCCCGCCCCAGCAGGGGTCTTTTGTGTTTACGTCGGAGTCGGTGACCGAAGGCCATCCCGATAAGATCGCCGACCAGATCAGCGATGCCGTCCTCGACGCAATCCTCGCCAAAGAAATAGAGCTGCAGGAGCAGGGCTATATTGCGCCCAACGGCGTGCCCGCCAACGTGGAAAACGTCCGCTGCGCCTGCGAGACCCTCGTGACCACCGGCACCGTCATCGTCGCCGGAGAGATTCGCACCCAGGCATACGTCGACGTGCAGGAAATCGCCCGTGGCGTCATCCGCCGCATCGGCTACAACCGCGCCAAGTTTGGCTTTGACTGCGATACCTGCGGCGTCATGAGCCTCATCCACGAGCAGTCGCCCGATATCGCCCAGGGCGTCGACGAGTCATTTGAGACCCAGACCGGCGCTACCACCGACCCGATCGACCTGATCGGTGCCGGCGACCAGGGCATGATGTTTGGCTACGCCTCCAACGAGACCAAGACCCTCATGCCCATGCCGCACTACCTGGCAAGCCGCCTGGCGGAACGCCTGTCCGCCGTGCGCCACGACGGCACCCTGCCCTATCTGCGCCCCGACGGCAAGACCCAGGTCACCGTGCGCTACGAGGACGGAAAGCCCGTGGAGGCCACAACCATCGTCATCTCCACGCAGCATGCTGCCGAAGTTGAGGACATGGGCAAGATCAAGGCCGACCTCATCGAGCATGTCATCGCACCCGTCATGGATGCCGAGAACATGCCGTGGGATGGCGCCGATATCTATGTGAACCCCACCGGACGCTTTGTCGTGGGCGGCCCCATGGGCGACACGGGCCTGACCGGCCGCAAGATCATCGTCGACACCTACGGTGGCTACGGCCGTCACGGCGGCGGCGCCTTTAGCGGCAAGGACTGCACCAAGGTCGACCGCTCTGCCGCGTACGCCGCTCGCTGGGTCGCCAAGAACGTAGTCGCCGCCGGTCTGGCCGATCGCTGCGAGGTCGAGCTGGCCTACGCCATCGGCGTGTCCAAGCCGCTGTCGATCATGGTCGACACCTTTGGCACCGCGCATATTGCCGAGGACAAGATCGTCGAGGCCGTGGAGAAGACCTTTGACCTGCGCCCGGGCGCAATCATCCGCGACCTGGACCTGCGTCGCCCTATCTATGAAAAGACGGCAGCCTACGGTCACTTTGGCCGCGAAGACGCCGACTTTACCTGGGAGAAAACGGACCGCATCGACGAACTCAAAGCAGCCTGCGGCCTGTAAGCTAACGAGAAAAGCCACAGCCAAATAAAAACGCACCAAAAAGAGGTACCGGAACAACCGGTACCTCTTTTTTGTTTGAACGGTGGTGAAGATGAGCCGACCTGGGACATGGAATAGGTCACAGGCCGATAAATTTTGCAGCAGAGCGACTCCAACCATGTATCCTAAGTTCCGAGGACTTTAATATTTGGTCGATCGCGAGTTCCGCACGAGCCGGAGAGCACTTAATGTGCTCTCCGTGCGAGCAGGACTGTCCGAGCAGGCGACCTTATGCCCCGCCCCTCGGGACGACGAGATAGAGAAGGAGCAGCCATGGCAGGCAAGCCGCAAACACTAGCTACGACCTCGGCATTCGAGATCTTGGGCCCCATCATGGTCGGCCCCAGCTCATCGCACACCGCCGGCGCCCTGCGTTGCGCCCAAGTTGCCGCCAGTCTGCTGGAAGGCCGCATCACCAAGGTCACCTTTGGCCTGTGGAACTCCTTTGCCCACACCTACCGCGGCCATGGCACCGACCGCGCACTCGTCGCGGGCATCTTGGGCCTCGACACCGACGACGAAAACATCAAGCAGGCCTTTGACCTCGCGCGCGAGCGGGGCCTCAGCTATCACTTTGACATTAAGGGCGACGACGCCTCCATCCACCCAAACACCGTCGACATCGACATGGTCGATGACACGGGCGCCACGGCGCAGGTCCGTGGCGAGAGCCTTGGCGGCGGCAAGATGCGCATCAGCCGCATCAACGGCGTCGGCGTTGATATCTCGGGCATGTATTCCACCCTGTTTGTGGCGCACCAGGATGTCCCCGGCGTTCTCGCCGCGCTCACGAACCAGCTCGCCTACGCACACGTAAACATTGCCTTCTGCCGCACCTACCGCACCGAGGTAGGCGGCCAAGCTTATTCCGTCTTTGAGACCGACGGCACCCCCGATGACATCGTCGTTCCCATGCTACGCATGCTCGACCATGTCGATTACGCCACCTTCATTGAGCTTCCCGGCTCGGCCTCATCGCTCTCCCCCGGCGTTTCCGCCAAGGAAATCTTCGACGATGGCGAACAGCTCCTCGACGCCTGCGCCGAACTGGGCCTCAACATTGGCGCCGTCATGGCCGTACGCGAAGCCCGCCTGACCGGCGAGCAGCACGCCGTCGCCGCCATGCGCCGCGTACTCGAGGTCATGCGCGAGGAGACAACGGCGCCCATCGCCGCACCGCAGCGCTCGCTCGGCGGGCTTATCGGCGGCGAGGCAAAACTCGTCGACGCCACATGCCGCAACGATCTGAGTACAAACCTGATGGGCGCCGTCCAAACCGTAGCCGTAGCCCGCGCCATGGCTGTGCTTGAGCGCTCTGCCACCATGGGCGTCATCGTCGCCGCCCCCACGGCCGGATCTGCGGGCGTCGTGCCCGGCTGCGTGTTGGCGCTCGCCGACCATCTACAGCTCGATGACGAACAGGTCATGGACGCACTCTACTGCTCTGCCGCGATTGGTCTCAACCTCACCACAAGTGCCTGCGTCGCCGGTGCCGAAGGCGGATGTCAGGCCGAGGTGGGCAGCGCCGCCGCCATGGCCGCTGCCGCGCTCGTCCAGATGCTGGGAGGCACGCCCGAGCAGGCACTCGACGCTAGCTCTATCGCACTGAGCAATCTGCTTGGTCTTGTATGCGATCCCGTGGGCGGCCTTGTCGAAGTGCCATGCCAAAACCGCAACGCGATTGGCGTGGCGGCCGCATTTAGCTCGGCGCAGCTCGCCCTTGCCGGCATTAAGAGCCTGGTGCCGTTTGACCAGATGGCACACGTCATGCTCTCGGTGGGCCACGCGCTGCCGGCCACGCTGCGCGAGACGGCAAAGGGCGGCATCGCACAAGCTCCCGCTGCACTTTCGGCTTGCGCTAAATGCGGCGTGTGCGGATAAAGAACAGTCCAAAACAAGAGGTGGGACAAATGTCCAACCTCTTGCCAATGCCACCGTTTCAATACCACAAACAACTAGGTAATCGCTATAATGCAAGCCCAGTAAAAACACGATGAGCCGCAAGGCGAAACTCGAAGGATATGCATACGATGTCGCAAAACGACCGCACCCAACTGATTCCCGATCCTAAACAGCCTTCTAGGCCTACCGACGGCGTCCAGTCGCCGCGGCCCATTACGCCAACGCGTAGCACAAAGCATGGTTCGGGAAACACCTCACAGCGACAGAACCCTCATGCGTATCAGCAGCGTCAGAGCAATAAAGCGACTAAGCACGCGCCTTCACAAACGCAAAACCATCACAAGGGCCCCCGTGGGTCAGAGAACCACGCCAACGGGAAAAAATCCGGGGCGAAAATGACCCTTTTCGTTGCTCTGGGCCTCATTGTTGTCGTTTACATTGTTGGCGTTGTCGCATTTTCGCAGGTAGCCTACCCCAACACCACCATTGCCGGCGTCGACGTCTCGTTCTCCAACGCTTCGTCTGCTGCCACTAAGGTCAACTCGGCATGGAAGCACTATAAGCTCACCGTGACAGGCGATGACTTTAACTGGACCTATCAGCCCGAGTCCGATGAACCCATCGTCGACGGCGAAGCTGCCGCAAAAGAAATCATCAGCCGCAACGAAGCCTTTATATGGCCGGTCCGCCTTGTGGAATCCTTAAGCGGCAAGACCAAAACAACCGCTACCTCCAACGAAGTCGATCTTGAACAAGACGTCGACCTGTCCATGCTCTCTGACACCTTTGACCAAAACAAGTTTGAGGAGGATCTGGGCGCCGCCATTGACGAGTTTAACGAGGGCCGTTCGGGCACGTTCGAGGCCAATAGCTCCTATGACGAGCAAGCCGGCAAGTTTACCGTCGAGAAGGCGCGCTCCAACGAAAAACTCAACCGCGAGCATGTCATTAAGTATGCCGAGCTCGAGCTTGCCTCGCTGGCCGAGACCGTAGATCTTTCCAAGCTCGGCAACGATGCCTATGAGCCGCTCAATGAAACGCTGACCAATGATCAGATTCAGGCCGCATGCGATGCCGCCAACAACTTCTTGGGCGTCAACGTGACCCTCAAGCTCAACGGTGAGGATGCCGGCAAGGTCGACGGCAGCTCCGTGTTGCAGTGGATCAGCTTTGCCGATCCGGCCAACCCCACACTCGATACGTCGCAGATCGGTAGCTGGGCAGCCGAGCTCGCCAACGGCTTTAATACCGTGGGCACCACCCGCTGGTGGACGCGTGCCGACGGCAAAGAATGTGCCGTCGAGGGCGGTGACTTTGGCTGGTCCGTCGATAGCGACGCACTCGCCAAGCAGGTCGAGGACGCCATTAACAACAAGCAGACCGGCGAAATCGAGATTAAGTACTCCCAGAAGGCCGACACCTATACCGCAAAGGGAGAGCCCGACTGGAAGGCGTATATCGACGTCGACCTGTCCGAGCAGCACGCGCGCTACTATGACGAGAACGGTAATATCGTTTGGGAGGCCAACTTTATCTCGGGCAAACCGGGAGAGGATGCCACCCCCGAGGGCGTTTGGCAGATCAATAGCAATGACGGCGCAAGCAAGCTCATCGGTGCCAAAGACCCAAAGACCGGAAAACCAAAATACGAAAGCCCCGTGTCATATTGGATGCCGTTTGAAGGCAACATGGTTGGTTTCCATGATGCGACATGGCAAAACGATCAGAGCTTTGACGACCCAAATTCGTACAAATGGTGCGGCAGCCACGGTTGCATCAACTTGCGTCTGGCCGATGCCAAGGCACTCCACGACTGCATCAGCGTCGGCCTATGCGTGGTCGTGCACTCGTAGGGAAACACGCCTTCGCACAACGGGGAACTGACGCTCCAATCTAACAGTTCCGAAAGAATCCGCCATATGCGCCCGCTTCTCGCGACGGGCGCATATACTTATCGAAGAACTTTCTATAAAGGATACGCTATGTCGAATGTCCCCACCATCACCCCGGGACCGAATGATACCGAGCGAGCGCCCGAGGGTGCCACCGAAACGCTTCCCCTCATAACAAACGTGCGCGCCACACAGCAAAACGGCAGCACAAGCGATGCAACCGAGATTTCTGACGAAGAGGCCTACGCCAAGCTCAAGGCGAAGCGTGCCGAGCGTCGGCGCAAAAAGCTCATCCGACGCGGCATTGCGGCCGGCGTCGTGGCCGCCACTGTGCTCATCGCCGTAGTCGTAACCTTCGTCATCAACGCACGGCCCGCAGGTACCAACGGGCCGGTGACCGACATGGTCACCGAGGGTACATTTACGACCACCGTCGAGGCTAAAGGCCAGCTCAAGCCTATCTCGGCTTCGGTGGTCTCCCCTTCTGTCGACGGCACGGTGGCATCGATCAACGTATCAGCCGGCCAGTCCGTTAACGAGGGCGATGTGCTCATGACCATTAAAAATGACGAGCTCGATCGCAACGTTGCCGAGGCGCAGCGCGCGGTGGCGGCGGCACAGGAAGACCTCGCCAACGCGCAGAAAGCGGTAGCTGCCGCCCAAGCCGCTCCGGCGACTGACACAGATGCGGCAGGCGCAAGTGGCGCCAGCGGCGGCGCCGACACGAGTGCCGACACGAGTGCCGACACGAGCGCCATCTCGAGCGCCCAACGTAACCTGGCCTCAGCCCAGGCGACCCTGGACCAGGCCAACGCCAAAGCCGCCGAGCGCACCGTGACCGCGCCCAGCTCGGGCAGCATCGTCGAGCTCAACGCCAAGGTCGGCGCCACGGTGACGGGCGGCATGATTATGGGCGAAGGCGATACGACCGGCGGCAAGCAGTGCATGCAGATCGCTGACCTCTCCAAGATGAAGGTCACCGTTCAGGTGGGCGAAAAGGATATCGCCAAGATCGCAGTGGGCCAGAGCGCCAACGTCACCTATCCGGCCTTTCCCGATATCGTGAGCCAGGGAACGGTCACGACAATCGCTTCGGTGGCAAACTCCGACTCCACCTACGGTGGCGGCGGTAGCGTGACCTATAACGTCGATATTTTGATCGACGCGCCCGACGCGCGCCTCAAGCCGGGCATGACCGCCGAGGTCTCGGTGGTAACCGAGCAGCTCGACGATGTGGTGATGGTGCCGACCATGGCGCTCATGACCGAGGATGGCGAGCACTATTACGTCAACGTGGCAACCGACGGTGAAGGCAAGGAGATGCGCCGCGTGAAGGTGACCATTGTCACGCAAAACGATAACGACGCCGTGGTCGGCAAGACGCAGGTCAAGCGCGACGACCAGGGCAATGAGATCAACGCAGACGTACCGGTTACCAAGCTGCGCGACGGCGACACCCTCATCGTGGACACCGGCGCAGGCATGACGGCCGACGGCGACGACTCTGGCAGCATGTCTGCCGACGAGGGCTTGTAATGCGTCCCGTCATCAACATCCGCAACGTGCATCGCATTTTTGAGAGCGAGGCCGGCTTCGCCCATATCCTGCATAACGTGAGCCTGGCAGTGAATCCCGGCGAATTCGTGGCCATTACCGGCCCTTCTGGCTCGGGCAAGTCAACGCTCATGAACATCCTGGGCTGCCTGGACAAGCCAACGGCAGGCGATTATTACCTGCAGGGCCTCAACGTGGCGGAGCTCGACGATGACGAGCTCACCGAAGTCCGCGCCCTGAGCATCGGCTTTGTCTTTCAGAGCTTTAACCTGCTGCCGCGCCTATCGGTCATCGAAAACGTCATGCTGCCGCTGTCGTACACCAACGTGCCGCGGGCTCAGCGTGAGATGCGCGCCGTTCATGCGCTGCAAGCCGTCACGCTGCCGGTCGACCACTGGGACCACCGCATCTCCGAGCTCTCAGGCGGACAGATGCAGAGGGTTGCCATCGCGCGCGCCCTCGTCAACGACCCGCCCATCATCCTGGCGGACGAGCCGACGGGAAACCTGGACTCCGCCACCGGAGCGCTCGTGATGGAGACCTTCCACAAACTCCAGGAACGTGGCAAGACCATTGTGCTCATCACGCATGATCCCGGTATCGCCGCCGAGGCCGACCGTGCCGTAACCATTCGCGACGGCCGAATCCACGACGGCGCGTACATCGCGCACGCACCGCAGACCCTGCACGGCGCCATTGATAACCTGCCCATGATTTCCGCACACGCCAATCCGACGAAAGGAGTGAAGGCATGAGCACGCGCGACCTTATCCAAGAAGCCCTTCACTCCCTCGAGGCCAACAAGGGACGCAGCCTACTCACCATCCTGGGCATTGTTATTGGCATCGCCTCCGTCATTGCCATGACCTCGCTTATCGGCGGTATCCAAAACAGCCTGGTCAACAGCCTGGGCCTCAACGCCGCGCGTATGGTGCAGATTTATTCGTCGCAAGAGCTCACCGAGTCGGACGTTGAGAAGCTTCGCAAGATGGTGCCGCAGATCGAGCAGATCGGTATCGTGGACAGTGCCTATACCGAGTACAAGTCCGGTGACAAAAGCTATAACGTCATGGCGCAGGGCGTCGATAGCGACATGCTCAACGCAGTGGGAGCCAGCAAGCTCGTCGCGGGGCGCACCTATACCCAGGCAGAGTCCCAATCTGGCGCACGCGTGGCGCTCATCAGCCGCGGCGGCGCGGACCAGCTGTACGGCAACGAACAGGACGCGCTCGGCAAGACCATCAAGGTGTCGAACGGCGAGGTGCAGATTATCGGCGTTATCGACGGCGGCAGCGACTCCATGGGCTCACTCACGCTCTACATGCCGCGCGAGACCATCTCGGGCCTCTTTGGCGACGAGAACCCGTCTTTTCCCAGCGTAACGGCGCTCACCGTCGAGGGTACGGACATGGATGAGCTGTGCAAGACGATTGAATCCAAGGTGCGCAGCATGAAGGACATCGCGGATGACGATGAATATGACAGCGTGTCGGCGACCTCAATGAAAAGCGCCATCGACGCCCTCAACTCCTTTATGGGCGCGTTTTCGCTCATCATGGGCGCTGTTGCCAGCATTTCGCTGCTCGTGGGCGGTATCGGCATCATGAACATGATGCTCACCAATGTGACCGAACGCATCCGCGAGATCGGTATTCGTCGAGCCTTGGGTGCCAGCCGTCGCGATATCACCGCACAGTTTTTGGCCGAGTCTTCGGCGCTGTGCATCACCGGCGGTCTGCTAGGTGTCCTGATTGGCTACCTGCTTGCCTGGGGCCTAGCGATGTTCGCCGCGGGTTCCGGCGTGCTTGGCGAACTCGGTGCCAGCGGTACCATAACGCCGAGTTTTTCGATCGCCACGGTGCTGCTGGCCTTTGCGGTCTCCGTCGGCATCGGCGTAATCTTTGGCTTCTACCCCGCCCGCCGGGCCGCAAAACTCGACCCCGTGGAGTGCCTGCGCTACCAGTAATGCAATCCCCCCCCCCTGAGTTGCGGTGAAATAGGGAGTGTTTTAGCCGTTAAAAGGCCTATTCAGTCCTTATTTCACCGCAACTCGGAGGGGATAAGGCGCTAGTGCTATTCGAAACGAGATTCCAGACTCGATAGCCCGTTCAACGTCAGATTGTTAGCGACCTCCGAAATGCGCTCGATGGGCACCGAGCCATCGGAGAGTGCCCACGTGCGGTAAATGCCGATAATGCCCGAAAGCAAAAACGCCAGATAATAGTCGAACAGCTCGTCCTTTAAGCCATCGGGCAGCAGGTCGCGCTCGGCAATCTCGTTCTCGAGCGGCACACGCAAGCGCGTCATAAAATCGTCGAGCGGAATGTTTTCAATCAGCTGGCGATTGAGCACCAAATTGTTGCACAGCGCCTCGTTAACGGTTTTGAAGAAGGTCGCCGCCGCTCCGAGTGCTCGCTCGTTGGTGTTACCGACCATAGAGGAAAGCGTCTTCTCGACTGAGTCGACAATCATCTCGACCACATCCACGGCAATGGCATCGAGCAAGCCGTCCACCGTGCCAAAGTGCACGTAGAAGGTCTTACGGTCGACATTTGCCTCGCGCGCGATGGCGCTCACCGTAATATCGGCGAGGGGCTTTTCCATCAGCAGTCGCTCGAATGCCGAAAGAATCGCATTGCGACTGCGAACGATGCGGCGGTCAAGGCGCGGTTTAGTGGTGGCCATAGACGTGTCCCCTTCATGTCAACTGCCCACCTATAGCTCCTGTACAAGTGGGAGATAATCAACGTAAGAGGATTATCCTACATCTAGCATCGCAATGACGAGCATCATTAAGAACGCACGACTCACCAACTGGGCTCTAGGGCCGCTTCTTTTTATTGAGCGCCGCAGGGGAAACGCGGATACCGTCGCCAGTCTGACGAACATAGGTCTTCCGTGCCGGTTTAGAGGCCACAGCAGTCTTTTGAGCATGCTGATTGGGGTCCACGGTAACCTGAGAGGCTGGATGTGCCTTAACGGACGCAGAAGGCTTCTGAGGAGTGCGCCCGAGCTTGCACATCATACGGTCCCAGCGCGCATGGATACTCTCGTTATGAGCGCTCTTAAGGCCCAAAAGAGGGGCGGCCAAAATGGTCGGCGCGATAAAGGTGATCAGACGCCAAAGCAGATAGCCGGCAGTCGCTGCCGTGCCAAAAAAGTGACCCAGGAACAGCGCGAAGCCGCCCTCGGCACCACCGGTGCCGCCAGGCAGCGGGACGGCGGAACTCAACAGCTGTACAAAAGCACTCGCCGCCATGACCGAGAAAAAGTCAACGTCGTACTGACCAAAGGCAAGCATCAAAAAATACGGAACCAGGTAGAAAAACGCCAGCTGCAACATGGTGATGACGACCGTGAGCAGCATGGACGAAAAATGGCCGGCAGAGAGTTTGAATTTCTCGGAAAACGAGTAGATCTCGCCATCGACAAAGGTACGCCAGCCCTCGATCTTAGTAGCGGAAACGCCCATGCGCTCGAGCCAATTGATAATACAATGTGCGACGCGCGTGACGGTCTTGGGCATCAACGCCACGGCAAAGATGCCGAGAAGAATGCAGCAGTGGCCGCCAAAACTAAAGACGCAAAGCAGCGTCATGTCGCCATAGCGCTCGGCGAAAAACGGCATGCGGGCGAGCAGCAGAATGGCACCCCATGCCACCAAACCAAACTGGTACACGATAAAGCGGGTGAACTGCGTGGCACCCGCTTCGCCCACATTTTGGCCGGCTTTGGTCAGGCGATAAATCTGGGCAGGCGTGGAGCCCATCATCATGGGCGTCAGGTTGCCAAAGAAGATGCCGCTCGCCTCGACCGAAATGAGGTCGCGGATGCCGACAGGCGAATTGGGATCGAGCCATACGGCAATCGCGTACGCCACGATGCCAAAAAACAAGTATAGGAACATGCAGAAGCACGCGGCAGCGAGCCACGGCGCCTGAACGCTAGCCATGGCGGCCCAGAACTGACCCATCTGACCGGTCACGACCAAATAGACGATATAGCCCACCAGCACAATGCCAATAAAGATGGCACCACGACGTGCGCTCTTGTTGTCATCGCCGCCCGAAACATCGACTTGAGGCTTTGGGGTATGCTGAGAGGACTCCGTCATGAGGCTCCTTCTGACCGTCAATGTATCTGGCCTATTGTACCCGTATGGGAGATAAGCAAAACGTAAAGCTGTGGGGCAAATGGGATTAACAGACAAGCCCGCATGTAATAAAAAACCCGACCTTCGAAAAGAAGGTCGGGTATCCAAAACTTGGTAGCCCGTACCAGATTCGAACTGGTGATCTCCGCCTTGAGAGGGCGGCGTCCTAAACCGCTAGACGAACGGGCCATAAGCCTCAGCAGAAAAGAAGTGGTAGCCCGTACCAGATTCGAACTGGTGATCTCCGCCTTGAGAGGGCGGCGTCCTAAACCGCTAGACGAACGGGCCACATGACATCTGCACTGCCGTGCTGCGAGGACATATATTACGGGACAAAAAACGCGAGCGCAAGAAGAAATTCCAAATTGGCCAAATTTTGTCGTGAGGTTATGGAACACACAGGTCAACCTGGTAGCTAATTTGGGACGGGGCTTTTTAGCTACCCCTGCCAGAATCACGATTGTTCGTCCTATTGACAGCGGGGGTAGCTAAAAAAGCCCCGTCCCAAAAG